>JABDJR010000232.1 GCA_013003415.1 Candidatus Eiseniibacteriota bacterium
GAGAGATCCGCAGCGATCGCTGCCGCCGCGAAAACCTTGAAAGAACCTGCCTTAACAACCGCTTCCAGCAGGTCAGGAAGCTCAATTCTCTGTGTTCCGAAAGCCATATCGATCTCCTTGATTGAGGCCTTGTTTACTTCTTGTCCAAGTAATATTCAGAACAGTATGTTTTATTTCCTCTTTTGTCTATATTTTTTTATGGACAAATATTGTTTTTTGATCGATAATCTTGGACATGGAAAAGCAAACCATTCAAACCATCGGCCACCCCATTCAGGTGGTATCTCGCCGGACAGGCCTTACCACGGACAGAATCCGCGCCTGGGAGCGCCGCTATAAAGTGGTCATCCCTAGGCGCACTGAAACTGGTCGCCGCCTCTACTCCGACGATGACGTCGGAAAACTGCTCTTGGTGCAGAGGGCTCTTGCCGGGGGGCGCCGTATTGGGGAAGTTGCCGGGCTCGGCAATGATCAGATCAGAGCTCTCCTCAAAGACGATGCTGCTGTAACCCGGATTGAGATGGCCACCAGACCGAAAGCGGCCAATCCTCTCTCCGAGTATCTGGACTCCGTGCACAACCTGAACCCTGAAGCGCTGCAAGCTTCCTTGAGCCGGGCCGCCGCTCGCCTAGGAGGCGAAGCCTTTATCTCCCAAGTGGTTGGACCGCTTATGAGGGAGATCGGTGAGCTCTGGTCTCAGGGTATGCTTGACCCCTACCTTGAGCACTGCAGCACCGCGATTGTTCGCAAAAGCCTCCAAGAAATGCTGTTTGCGGCACCGGGAAAAGAGGGAGCCCCCGTCCTCGTCGTGGCCACCCCGTCCGGCCAACTCCACGAAATTGGGGCTCTTATGGCCGGCGCCCTGGCTTCGGTTCGAGGCTGGAGAGTTCTCTACCTTGGGGTGGATCTCCCGGCCGAGGACATCGCTTCCGCAGCCAGGCGGTCCCACGCCAGGGCGGTTGCCCTGAGCGTTATCTACCCGGGAAACGATCCTAAGGTGCAGGCCGAACTCGACAAGCTCGCCCGGCTCCTTCATGGGAAGTCGCTCTTGATCGTGGGTGGAGCAGCTGCTAAGAGCTACTCAGACAGCCTTTTACGGTCGGGAGCCGCTCTTTTTGAGGATACGGAGACCTTTTTGGACAGCCTGACCCGTCTTCTGACAAACCCATAGGCTGTATTTGAGTGATATCTCGGCCCAATTCTATCTTTGTAACCGGAAGCTAATCGGCAAGAAAAAACTTGCGTTTTCCCCCCAGGCTTACCGATTACTGATATAGTCCGTCGTGCGCATGTGGCGCATCCTCTTGCAGATAGCTCCTGGCCGATCCGATTTAATCGCTTCCTCTGGTGAGATCTCTACTTGAACCGATGTTCCAGACGAAAAAAAAATGGGCATACTTTCCTACCTATTCGTGGTGGTTGGTGGCCCTTGTTCAATGATACGACGCGGGATGAATGCGCGAGCCCGCCTGTTTAAGGAAAACGATGTCTCAGAAGCTTTATGTGGGCAATATGCCCTTTAGTATGACCGAAGATAGCCTCAAAGCCCTTTTCTCCGAGCACGGTGAAGTCGAGTCGGTTGCGATCATTACTGATCGTGAAACCGGCCGCCCTCGCGGTTTTGCTTTCGTAGAAATGGCCAGTGGTGCACAAGAAGCCATTAACTCCCTCAATAACAAGGAAGTTGAAGGCCGTACCCTCAATGTAAACGAGGCTCGCCCCCGCGAGAACCGTGGCGGTGGCGGCGGCGGTCGCTCGCGCTGGTAGTTTGCGTTAGCTCGGCCTAGCGCGCCTGCTAGAAATAGCAGTGCCCGTTAAGTCAGTAAGCGTTGGGGAGGAGCTTTGGCTCCTCCCCACTTTTTTTTGTCCGGAAACCTCAGGGATCGATTCGTTTTGCCGTGGGGCCGTTCGGTATGGTGAAACGATCAACAACCCCACTTTCGTTCTTCAGGAAAGTCATCCTCTGCCGGATTCCAGCCACATAAAACGTGTCCATTGACTCTGGCCGAAGCTGCTCTTTAGGCTGCCCCGGTGGAACCGCGAACAGTTGCCCATCTTCAAGAACAATTTCAATCGCGAAACCCGGTTGCACTTGATACTTGCCGACGTAAGTTTCAAGAATGGCAACATCGACGGTGACTTCTTCAACCGTCGCCTCCCCTTGAACCGCTCCAAAGGGAGGGAGAGTTGTTTCGTTAATACAGCTTGTATCAATCCCTTCCCATGTTCCCGTCTCTAAGAATTGCTGCACGATAGCGGCTTCGCACTGGAAATCCCCGGGGCCATGAGATCGATTCGGAATGAGCAGGTGGAGTTTGTTCGGTAGGTGCCGCGCAACTTCCTCAGCCAGCCAAGGCGGCGTTGCCGGATCAAGAAGACCGGACAACATAAGCACGGGAACATCAGATGTAATGGGATCATTCCAACCTTCGGGGAGATCCCCATGTTCCCAAGCTGAGCATGCCTCACGCAGCGTGCGCACTCGGTGATCGCCCAAAGAAGTGCCGGTCACAGCTGCTGCAACCGCGGTCTCGTCACTCAGTCCCGGTAGACTTTCCGTACACGAGACACTCAGCAACATACCCAAGCTGATAAAGCTGCGGATCCCCCGCTGCGAAGCATATTCATTCTCAACATAGGGATCAAAATCTCCCTTTGAAGCAGCCAGAATGGTTCGCATGGTATCGGGCCAGCGATTAGCTACGTAGAGAGAGCGACGTACGCCGTCTACAAAGTCGCCACGAACAAGCGTCACTCGTTCGGTTTGCCCGGTTCCCGGGTGCGTGGCCTCGGTGGTTAGGGTACCCAGCGAAAACTGAGACAGAGCCTCAGCCCAGGTTGCTTCCGGATCAGGAATCAGGGACCGACAATCCGGGTCTTCTCGACAAGCGTCGAAAACAGCAGCCAAGGTCGCTTCAAAGGCCTTTGCAAACGGAGCCACGGAAGAATTCGAAGGAGGTGCAACCCCGTCGAGAACAGCCGCAAAAACATGCTCCGGGTACTTCCTTAGATAGTGCAGAGCGACCCGGGTTCCGTAAGAGCCCCCGGTTAGCGAAATCTGATCGTATCCAAAGACTTGCCGAATCTCTTCAAGATCTTTCACCGCATCATCGGTTGTGTAGAAGCGCACATCCGCATCTTGTGCTTCCAAGCACGTACTCACAAACTCGCGCGATCTAAAATCATCGAGGACGGCTTGCAGGGGTACGTCTGGCCCGGGTTCGGCACAGTCCAGTGGATGGGAGGATCCTGTTCCACGCTGATCCACAAGGACAAGATCATGGGATGGTCGAACCGCGCTGAGCATGCCGGCAATAAAGCCGGCCCCCTCCGCCGCCGCTTGTCCCGGACCACCAGCAAGGGGAAAAACAGGCGGTCCAACGGGACCTTCACCTGTTGCCGGCAGCACAACAAGGTAAAGCTCAATCCGTCTTCCCTTGGCTGCTTGGCGGTTTTCCCACACCTCATAGGTACCGCACAACGCCCCGGGAACAACATCGCAAGGACCTAAGAAGTTTGGGAAACGAGATGGCGTTTCGGTTTGAGCGCTAATGTCTGGCGTCTCAAGACCACCGCCCCCACAACCCGTCGCCAGAAAGAGAACCAGAAGCAAGCCGCGAATCCTGATCATCGAATCTCCCCGTTGGTTCTTTGTTTTGCCGGGAGAAACCGTGCGCTGGGAATGCCAAGCTCGATCCCGACGAAGCTCCCTACATCATCCTGTGTTCCTTAAGCCGCGAGCGATGCCTCGCACAGTATCAAACAGGGCCCCTTCCAGAGCCTGATCTGCACGATCGGTAGCGCGCCAACGACGAAGCAGATCCACTTGAATCATGCTCATGGGATCGACGTAAGGATTTCGAAGTTTGATAATAGCCCGAAGGAGGG
>JABDJR010000235.1 GCA_013003415.1 Candidatus Eiseniibacteriota bacterium
TCGACTTCGTAGGCTGACCAAATCGCTTGCTTGCATAGGCTGCACCGCGGAAGGGGAGAGGACTCTTCGTTCAGACAAGCCCGATGGGCGGGTTGCCCGTTGTAGATCAGGAACTGCCCGTTGAATCCTTTCTCACACAGAAAACACTGCACGTGGTGCGAGTGGTAGCTCCGATCTTCAACAACGATGTAGTCGCCGCGGATTTCTTGGCCGCACTTTTCGCAAAAGACACTGGCGACCAGGGGGTTTGGAATGGCGAAAAGGATCACGCAAGACAAAACGCACAGGAGTAGGAGATGTGTTGCTTGCGGTTTGTCGATCACGTCCTCGGATCCTCCGCCCAAAACCCGAGGCCGCGCTAGTAAGGTAGGTAATTCGCCAGCTTCAGGATGTCAGAAAACACGCCCATGGCGGTGACGTCGGCCCCGGCCCCGGGACCCTGCAAAACCAAAGGTGTGTTGGAATAGCGCTCGGTTGTAAACGCCATGATGTTGTCGGTACCCCGGGTACCCGCAAAGGGATGGGTTACGGGGAACTCTTTGAGCCCGGCCTCGGCCCCATCGGGGGTCAGGGTGCCAACGTAACGCAGCACAAACGCTTTGGATCGCGCCTCTTCAATGCGTTTTTGCATCGCCTTATCTTGCTTGGCGAATTTAGCATAGAAGTCGGGGGCAAAATCGCCACGACGTAAAGGCGAAGGCACCAGGTTCTCTACTTTTACATCGGACAGGTTGAGTTCGTTCCCCAAAATGCGAGCGAAGATGAGAAGTTTCCGGCCCACATCTTGACCACTCAAGTCTTCTCGTGGGTCGGGCTCGGTAAACCCTTTCTGATGAGCTTCTTGCACCAACTCACTAAACGGTTGTACACCGTCGAAGTTGTTGAAGAGGTAACTCAAGGTTCCCGAGAACACTCCCTCAATCTTATGAATCGTGTCTCCCGAAGCAATGAGATCGCTCACGGTTGAAATCACGGGCATGCCGGCACCCACATTGGCTTCGAACAAGAAATACTTCTGGTACTCGTCGAGAAGCTGCAACAGCGATTGGTATTGCCCCCAAGGAAGCACGTTGGCGAGCTTGTTTGGGGTGACGATGTGCATGTCGGCCTTTACAAAGTCGGGATAGGCCTTCACCACCGCCGCACTTGCGGTGCAATCGACCAGGGCGAAGTTTGTAAAGGTGGCATTTCGAATCTGAGAGGTGAGGTTCTTGAGATCCAAGGTGTTGCGGGAGCGTTTTAGAAGCGGCTGCCACTCCCGTAGATCGATACCATCTTCATCAAAGATGAACTTGCGGCTATTCGACACGCCGCACACACGAAGATCGATGCCTTTCTCGAGTAAGTTCTCTTGCTGCTTGCGAAGTTGTTCCAGTAGAGCACGACCCACGTTGCCCACCCCCAGCACAAAGAGGTTGAGGGTGAGTTTGGTTTCGAAAAAGGCTTGGTGAATGACTTCGAGAGCGCGGCGTTTATCGCTGGTGTGAAGCACGAAGGAGATGTTCCGCTCAGAGCCGCCCTGGGCAATGGCGGCAATGTTGACGTGGTGTTGCCCTAAGGACTGGAACACCTGCCCACTCACACCGGGTTTCCCTTTCATGCCCTCACCAACCACGGCAACCACGGTCTGGGAGTCGGCCACATCGAGGAAGAGCATCTTTTGTCGCATTTCCAGCTGGAACTCCGCCTGAAGGGCCCGCGCTGCCACCGCTTCATCGCGAGAGTTCACGGCAAAGCAAATGGTGTGCTCCGAAGAAGCCTGGGAAATGAGAATCACGTTCACGCTGGCTCGAGCCAAGTTGCGAAAGAGCCGTTCCGCGGTTCCGGGGACACCCACCATACCGGGTCCGCGCAGGGTAAACAAACTGACTCCGTCCACCGAGCTGATGCCCTTAACAATGGCGTTCGAGGTGCTGGCCTTGCGAGAAATGCGTGTGCCGGGAGCTTTAGGGTTAAGCGTGTTCTTAATCTGAATGGGAATGCGGTGCGCAATCGCCGGGGCCAGGGCCGCCGAGTGAATGACACTCGCTCCAAAGTAAGACATCTCCATGGCTTCTTCGTAGGAGAGATCGGGAAGGACAAAGGCATTGCGAACGGCTCGAGGATCGGCACTAAGAACGCCGTCTACGTCGGTCCAAATCTCGATAACCGAAGCTTTGAGAGCCGCCCCCAAAATGGCCGCCGTGTAGTCGGATCCATCGCGTCCCAAAGTGACGGTTCGTCCTTCGGGGGTAGAGGCAATAAACCCGGTGACAATGGCAAGATGATCTTTGGCGAAGGCGCGTAGCGTTTTTTTAATACGCGTGTTGGTTTCTTCAAAAGCGACCGCCGCCGGATCGGTGTGATCGGTGGCTATGATCATGTCGCGAGCGTCAACCGCGGTGGCTTTCGTTTTCAGATAGCTTGCAAGAATGGTGGCCGAGAGGCGCTCACCCAAGCTCGAAACCAAGTCGAGGGAGTGGCGGGAACAATCGCGAAGAAGATAGATGCCGTGCAAAATGTCGTGGAGCTCTTCCAGGAGCCCATCGATTAGGGCGCGATCTTTCTTCGAGATCTTCTTCCCTAAAAGCTCGTGGACGGCCGTTTCATGACGAAGGACCAACTCAGATTCAAGCTGCTCGTAGGACGTGTCGCCGTTTTCGGCTCGTCGTGCTGCTTCAATGAGCTGATCGGTAACCCCGCCAAAGGCGGAAACCACGACCACCGTACGTTCGTGTTTGAGGGTGGCCAACATGATCTTGGTTGCGGCTTGAATCCGCTCGACGTTGCCGAGGGATGAGCCGCCAAATTTTAGAACTCGCATAGAAAGAGCATGAGACAGGGGAGGGCTTTGGGCAAGCCCTAGAGCCACCGTCGCGAGTGGGTTTTAGGCCACGGTCAGATCGACCGGGAGTGAGTATTAGGCGACGGCCAGGTCGACGCTTTCGAGTTCATTCACAATGTCGTCCACCGTGCGCCCACTGGTGAGAACGATTTTCTGAGCCTGGGAGTAAAGGGGCTCCCGGGTATCCCACAAACGCTCGAGTTCGCTCATGGCGTTGGGATGGTTTTCCATGGGGCGATGGTCCCCTTGCGCTACGACCCGATTCCAATGGTCTTTGGGAGCCGCCTTCAACCACACCGTGGTGGTGCGCCGGCGGAGTAAGGAGAAGGTTTCGGGATCATTCACGATGCCGCCGCTCGTGGCCACCACCCCTCCCGCCTCTTCGGCAAGGAGCGATTCAAGCGCTTGGCGTTCCAGGCGGCGGAAAGTGTCGTCGCCCTGAAGTTCAAAAATCTGCCCGAGGCTAAGACCGGCTTCTTTCTCGATGCGCTCGTCGAGTTCCCAAAAGGGTTTTCCAAGGGCGCTCGCCAGGGCGCGACCGACCGTGCTTTTTCCGGCCCCTCGCAAACCCACAAGAGAAATGAATCGATGGGGTTGCGCTTCGGCCTGGGAAATAAGGTCGACCATGCTGGTGCCGAGGGCGCGCGACACGTCGTGAAGTCTGAGGAAAGAGATATTGCCCTCGCCCTTTTCCAGTTGAGCAAGGAAGCGCGGGCTTAGACCCGAGCGCTCACACAGGGTGCGTCGGCTCAGGCCCTGCTCTCTTCGGAGGCGGGCGACGGTTGCCCCGAGGGCGTGGAGGGCAGATTGGGAGATTGGTGAACTCATTGTGGCAGTATAATGCTTTGTTTGGGTTGACTTCAATCACTAATATGCAATAAAATGCCTAGCTCCGGGTATTGAAGATGACTTTGAGCCCGCACAGGATTTTTGTACCCACCCAAGAGGCAATCGATGAGCACAACTGTTTCGGCCCACGAGCCGGTTAATTTCCAAACCCATCCGGACCGGTACCACCATTGGAAACTGTCGATCGATGGAGATCGTGCAAACCTGGTTTTGGATATCCAAGAGGACAAGCCCTTTCGCGGCGACTACCTTTTGAAGCTGAATTCCTACGACCTTGGTGTCGACATTGAACTCGCCGATGCCATTGACCGTTTGCGTTTCGAACACCCGGAAGTGAAAGTCGTTGTCCTTTCCAGCGGCAAAGACCGCGTCTTTTCGGCGGGTGCCAACATTCGCATGTTGGGTCAGTCGGATCACGGATTCAAAATCAACTTCTGTAAGTTCACCAACGAAACGCGTCTTGCCATGGAAGACGCTTCCAAGCACAGCAACTTACGGTTCTTGGCCGCCTTGAATGGCATCACGGCGGGCGGTGGTTATGAACTCGCGCTCGCCTGCGACGATCTTGTATTAGTCGACGACGACAACAGTGCGGTCAGCCTTCCCGAGGTTCCGTTACTTGGTGTGCTTCCCGGCACCGGCGGCCTCACCCGCGTGGTCGACAAACGCAAAGTGCGTCGTGATCTGGCCGATATCTTTTGCACCCTCTCCGAGGGCGTGAAAGGAAAACGCGCGGTCGATTGGGGTTTGGTCGACGCCATCGCTCCCCGCAGCAAGTTTGAAGACGTCGTTAACGAACGAACCGAGAATCTGAAGTCGCAAGTGAAAGAGCGTAGCGGTAAGGGCATCGAGTGGAGCCCCGTGACCTTTACGGAAGACGGGCCCTCGCGCACCTACGAGTACGTGACTTTGAAGTGTGATCTTGAAGAACGTACGGCGACGATCACCATCCAGGGCCCCGGTACCGATGCGCCCGCCAGCGCAGCCGACTTCCGTGAGAAGGGCGTGAACAGCTGGGCCCTTCGAGCCTTCCGTGAATTAGACAACGCGTTGCTCCACCTCCGGTTCAACATGCCCGAGTGCGGCCTGATCTTGATCAAGACTCACGGGGTTAACGCCAATGTCCTTGCCGTAGACAACTTTTTGAACGACAACCGAGACGATTGGTATGTGAACGAAGTCCTTACGTACCAAGCCCGCGTTTTACGCCGCCTCGATCTTATGGCGAAAAGTATTTTTGCGCTCATCGAGCCTCGTTCCTGCTTTGCCGGTTGCTTGTTCGAACTCGCGCTAGCTGCGGATCGCAGCTACTTGCTCGACGATGACAACGAGGATAGAGACAAAGCCCCCGAAGTGGCCTTAGGTCCGCTAAACGCCGGCACTTATCCCATGACCCACTGCTTAAGTCGTCTGGAAGTTCGTTATTCTGGTGATCAATCCAAAGTCGACGAGCTGATCAAACAAGGAACCTTTGACCCTCAGGATGCCGAGGACGCCGGGCTGGTGACCTTCGTGCTCGATGACATCGACTACGAAGACGAAGTTCGCGTGGCTATTGAAGAGCGCGCCTCACTCAGCCCCGACGCCCTAACTGGTATGGAAGCGTCACTTCGATTCCCCGGCAGTGAAAACTGCGACAGCAAAATTTTTGGGCGGCTCTCCGCCTGGCAAAACTGGATTTTCTTCCGCCCCAACGCGGTGGGCGAGAAGGGTGCACTAAAACTTTACGGCCAGCCCACGCGGCCGGAATTCGATTGGAAACGCACATGAGCAATATGAACCTCTATGACACCATTCCCAACAACGTGAACCTGAGTGATGACAAAAAGCTTAAGCGCGCTTTAGAAAAGTGGCTCCCCGACTTTCAGTCCTGGTGGATGGACATGGGGCCCGAAGGTTTTCAGGCCAACGACGTTTATCTGCGCACGGCTATTGATGTCGATCCCAAGGGCTGGGCTCATTTTGATCATGTGAAGATGCCCGACTATCGCTGGGGTATTTTTCTGGCTGCCCAAGAGAAGGATCGCAAGATCGGGTTTGGCGACCACATGGGGAAACCGGTGTGGCAAGAAGTACCCGGTGAGTATCGCGGCATGCTACGTCGCCTGATTGTGACCCAGGCCGATACCGAGCCGGCGAGCGTGGAACAACAACGTTTGCTCGGCCAAACCTGCCCCAGCTTGTACGACTTGCGAAACCTCTTCCAGGTGAACGTGGAAGAGGGTCGCCACCTTTGGGCCATGGTCTATCTTCTCCACGGTTACTTTGGGCGCGACGGCCGCGAAGAGGCCGAAGCGCTGCTCGCGCGCCGTTCCGGAAACCCGGATAAGCCTCGGATTCTAGGCGCTTTTAACGAGCCCATCGAAGACTGGCTCAGCTTCTTCATGTTCACCATGTTCACCGATCGCGACGGGAAGTATCAGCTACTTGCCCTCGCCGAGAGTGGTTTCGATCCGCTTTCCCGCACCACGCGTTTCATGCTCACCGAAGAAGCCCACCATATGTTCGTGGGTGAAACCGGGGTGGGACGTGTGGTGGAGCGCACCGCGCAACTCATGAAAGAGGGCAACGACGACGTCCGCAAGGCGGGTGGCGTTGACTTACCTCTTATTCAAAAGTACCTGAACCTCTGGTTCACTCTGTCGCTCGATTTGTTCGGGGGCGAAGTCTCCAGCAACGCAGCCGACTTCTTTGCTTCGGGCCTCAAAGGTCGTCAGAAGGAAGATCGTCTCGATGAGCACACCGCCCTCGATCAGTACTACAACCTAAACGTGTTCCGCGACGGTAAGCGCACCATGGAAGAAGTTCCCTTGCGCAACGCCTTGAACGAAGTGCTTCGCGACTCCTATGTCGACGATTGTCAGCGTGGGGTGGATCGCTGGAACAAGACCCTGGAAGAGCACGGCATCAACTTCGAGTTGAAGTTGCCTCACCGTTCCTTCCACCGTCACATTGGCGAGTTTGCCAACGTTCACTTCGATCCCGAAGGCAACTTCCTGAGCGACGAGGAGTGGGACAAGCGCAAAGACGAGTTCTTACCGTCGGAAGAAGACAAAGTGTTCGTGAAGTCGCTCATGCATGCGGTTCGAGAGCCGGGAAAGATCGCCAACTGGATTGCCCCGCCCAAGCGCGGCATCAACGGCCAGCCCTTCGAGTTTGAGTACGTGCGATTGAGCTAGCCTTTGAGCGCCTGCGGTTGAGCTAGGTTTTGTGTACGTGCGATTGAGCTAGATTACTCGCTTCGCCGGTTCAAAATAAACCGAATGGGTTCGGGGTCGCCTTCGATTTCATCCTGACTCTCAATGCGCCAAAGCGATTGCCCATCGGGGTCGAGGGCGATGCGTATCGAGCGATCTAACCCCACGGGGCATTCCGCATGAACGACTTCCTGACCGATGTCTAAGCCGGTATCCGTTCCGGTGAGCGCAACCGATCGAAGGCGCCCGTCACGACCCAAGTAGACCATGCGACCATTTCCATCCCACTGTGGATAGGCGCCTCCGGCTCCTGAGATTTGCCACCGGTCGCTCAGCTCCGGAAAATCTTGAACATAAACTTGTGGTTCTCCACTGTCCCTGGAGGTGTAGGCGAGCCATCGAAGATCCGGGGAGAACTGAGCGTGGACGAAGTTGTCGCCACTAACGAGGACGCGCTCTTCGGATGTTTGAAAGTCGTACGAGACCAAGCTCATACCACTCTCCGTTGCGCGACTCCAGACAAGATAGCGCCCATCGGAAGACCAATCATGAAGACAATCGTCGAACTCTGAGTTCGAGATCTGGATGCTTTCTCCAACCCCGCTAGCAGAAACAACCTCGATGTTTCCGCCGTTCGCGTAGCCAAGCTGGCGCCCATCCGGAGCCCAAACCGGATCGTCGGCAACATTTTCTGTCTTGGTAATCCGAGTTGGGATGTCGCGCACTAAATCAATCACCCAGATGTTGAACTGATCGTCTCCGGTGGTACTCGAACGAGAGATGGCTAGACGAGTGCCATCTGGCGAGAGATTTGGATCTGAGGCAAACCCTCCCATTTCCTGGGTCTGAAGAACGGTTCCGTCCAACCCGGTTTTGACAAGATTGAAACCCTCATCTCGATCACCCGGAACATAGGCAATGGCCCCATTGTTAGAGACAGAAAAAGCGGCGCGTAGGTACTGACTTGATTGATACACACCCGTTGCAATGGTTTGCGGCTCACCCACAAAGGAACCCTTGTCTGGGTCGAAGGGGCGAGAGAAGAGAACATTGGCGACCACGTAGAAGAGCTCCCCGTTAGCGAAGTTTCCTTGGGTTGCGGACGAAACGAGCACGCTTGCACTGTCACCTTCAGCTTGAAAGACAAGATTCTCGCCCTGCGAGGCATGCGTAAAGAGGAGTCCTTTGCCTGGGATGAGCTGGGGCCATCGGTGTGAACCCGCCGCGACGGGAGCTGTTTGGGGTACGGGCTCTCCTCCCGAAGCGCTAACCCGCATGATTTCGGAATTGAATCGCGGAGCAAAGTGAATCGTCTCTTGGGTTGCCCAGTGTCCGCCGCGACCGCTCGGAGCATCACAAATGACCGTGGGCGCGCCGCCGGACACGGGCAGTCGCTTAAGCTTGCCCTCGGCAAAGAAGCCGAGATGGTTGCCGTCGGGAGACCAGAACGGGTTAATAGCGTTGTTTGTGCCACTTAGCTGGTGACTCTCAGCGTCGGACATGTTCTTGATCCAAAGCGACCTCACATCATTGGCGTTGACAGCGGCATAGGCAAGCTGGGTTCCGTCGGGCGAGAAGGCGAGGTG
>JABDJR010000246.1 GCA_013003415.1 Candidatus Eiseniibacteriota bacterium
ACTCAAGACCCATTTGAGTGACGCTGGGTTCGTGGGGGTCGAGATTGACCTTCAAAAGACCGATGCTCCCTACGGCAGCGCCTCCATCCTGGCTCGGCGCCCCTGGTAACACACTAGTCCCGAGGAAATCCTGACAGATTGCCACCCCCGCATCCCGGGGGTGGCTTTTTTTGTTTCTGACCAAAATTCACGTGTCGGGCCTTATGGCTCAAAATTCCGGTGCGTTCTTCAAATAGGCTACGTCCAAGACAAACCAAAGAAGCCGGTCATTTGTGCCGATAATGACTTAGCTAAAATTGTGTGCCCCAAAAATGGAGAATTTTCGTGAAGAGTTTGTCCTTCGCTCACTTTCAAACCCGCGGCTGGCAGGGTCTGGAAGAAGCCCGTGAAATTGATTCCCCTGAAACCGTGGTCTTTGCCTTTTGCTCACCTTTATACAAGGAGGAGCCAAACGCTCTTAGCGAACTCAAATCAGCCTTTCCCAACTCCGTGGTCGTCGGATGCTCTACATCCGGCGAGATTCACCAGGGAGAGATTCATGACTTGAGTATTTCGGCGGCCGCCCTACAACTCGACAAGTCTAGAATCAAAGCGAGTCGGGTGACGGTGAACGATCCTCAACTCTCGAAGGAACTTGGTGAGGCCTTGATTCAACCTTTGTTGGAAGATGATCTTCAGGGGGTTTTTGTCTTCTCTGACGGCCTAGCTGTCAACGGAAGCGCACTAAGTGCAGGGATTAACAAAGTTCTTGGCGAAACAGGAATCGTGTGCGGTGGCGGTTTGGCCGGCGACGGAAATCATTTCCAGTCCACGTGGACCATGTACCAAGGAGAAATCGAAGAGGGCCAAGTCATTGCCATAGGCTTCTACGGAGAGGCCCTATCCATTACCCACGGCTCTAAGGGGGGTTGGGATATTTTTGGCCCTGAGCGTGTGATAACACGAAGCCGGGGACACGTCGTTCTTACGATTGACGATAAACCGGCCCTGGACCTTTACAAAACTTACCTCGGAGAGATGGCCGATGGCCTTCCCGCGACGGGGCTTCTCTTCCCTCTTCAAATCCGTGAGAACGCGGAGGCAGAGAGGAAGCTCGTACGAACTTGCCTAGCCACCGATGACGACGAAGGGTCCATCACCTTCGCAGGAGATGTTCCGGAAGGCTGGCTGGCCCAGTTCATGACCGCCAATTTCGAGAGGGTGATCGACGGGGCCGGCGAAGCGGCCGAAGAAGCGATCTTTGAAAACGAAGGGCAGTCGGTCAACCTAGCTGTGAGCTGTGTTGGGCGGAGGTTGGTTCTGGGTGAGCGGGCTGACGAAGAGATTGAACTCTTGGAGGAAACTCTCGGTTCAGAGTCTAAGATTCTTGGCTTTTATTCCTATGGGGAAATTGCACCCCACACCAAAGGCAGCCCCTGCGAGCTTCACAATCAAACCATGACGATTTTCAGAATCGCTGAGGCAGCTTAAGCTTTGATGTCAAAAGTACTTCAACGTCAGCTTAAGCGCTTGGGTTTGTCTCAGGACAAACTACCGGAGGATCCGGAAACTTGGGTTAAGTTTCTGCAGTCCATCGAGCAGTATTATCAGCAGAACGACGAGCATCGGTATCGGCTGGAGCGATCTTTGGAGCTTTCCTCCAAAGAAATGGCGGAACGACTTGAATACAACAAAGAAATCAGTCTCCAACTCGCTCAAGTTGGAAAACTGGCTTCCTTAGGAACCCTGGCCTCCGGGGTCGCCCACGAGCTAAACAACCCCCTCGCGGGTGTGCATGCCTTTGCCGAGCTTTTGCTCATGGACACAGATTTTCCCGAGAAGTATCGCGACAAGATTCGCAAGATCATCAAACAAGCGGATCGTATGGCTTCCATCATCAAGCACTTGCGGAAACTGAGTCGTGATTCCAAAGACTCCCCCGCCTACGAGCATGACTTGAAAGAGCCGCTCCAGGACGCCATCGATCTGATCTATCGCAAGCTTGAGTTCGAAAAGATCCAGGTGGACACCCAGATTACTGAGAAGTCGCTCCCAGTGATGGCGGATCCGGTTCGAATTGAAAGTATCTTCCAAAATCTCCTGATCAACAGCATGCAGGCCTTTGTCGGGCGTCATCGTTCAGATCGACGTATTTCAATCAAGGTGTATGAAAACAAAGGAAGCGTTGTCGTAGTCTACGAAGACAATGCCGGCGGCATCCCCAAACCCGTCATCGACAAGATTTTCGATCCATTCTTTACCACCAAAGAAGTGGGAGCCGGTACCGGCCTTGGCTTGGCCATTGCCAAGCAAACTGTAAACGAGTTTGGCGGCGACATCTTGGTTCAATCGGACCATGAGACTCAAACCCGATTTGTCATCACAATGCCGAAGAGCCATGGGGACGCCAAGCCTGTTCAGGCGATTGCGGGCACCAAGGCTAACATCACCACAAAAACGCCAACCCAGCACCAACCCATCTTAATCGTTGATGATGAACCTAATCTGACCGAGGTGTTAGACACCCTCCTGCAAGACAGCTATGCGGTAACAACCTGCAGCGACCCTTTGAAAGCCCTCGCCCTCTTGCATCACACAACTTACTACGCTCTGATCACAGACCTTCGGATGCCGGGGCTAAGCGGTGAGGAACTGATGCGACGGGCTCGCAAACTCCAACCCAATTTGCGACTGGGCGTGATGTCCGGACATATGGAAGAGGACCTCTTGGATGAATTAGAGGAGTTCCAACCCCTATTGTTTATTGAGAAACCCTTCCCCAAACTCTCCCAACTTCGAGAACGCATCATGAATCATCTCGGACTCGAAGATAAGAAAGCCGCCTAGAAAAGCGTTTCTTGGCTCACCACACGCTTAGGCAGTCGCGGCTCGTAGCCTTCCTTTTTTAGTCGCCGACACAAGTGTTCCGCAATTTCAACATTGAGATGCTCTTCGGGCTGATGCAGAAATAGAAAGGCCTGGCTTAGCCCCTTCTGAAACCACGACACCAAGCGATCTACCCAAGCGTCGATGCGAGTGAAGTCGGTGGGGTGATGTCGGTTTCCCACAAACCTTAAAATGAACCAGGAGGTTGGGAGATTCATATGCAACACATCGCGACGTCCGGCAACATCGGTGATCACCCAGGAAGTTTGGGTCTCAAGAAAGAGTTCAGAGACTCGCTTCGACCATTCCTCTTTGAACCATCCAGGATGTCTAAGCTCAACCGCCAGCGGAAAGACTCCACCCCAGCGTTCTAGGAATTGCCGTAAGGCAGGCAACTCTTCGGGACCAAAATCCGATGGCAAAAGAACCCAAGTTGCACCCAATTTAGAGCCAAAACCTCCAAGCGCATCTTTGAACGCTCGTTCTTCAAGCAGGGTTCCTCGAAGCCTCATGTCGTGGCTTATGTGCTGCGGGAACTTTGGGCAGAATAAAAACTCCGGATCGACCTGAGCACACCATTTTGCGATCCAACTGGGATTCACGGCGTAGTAGGTTGCGTTCAGCTCAACCGTCTGAAAACTCTTGGTGTAGTGTTTCAGGAAATTCGCCTGGCCGGCTCGCGGAGGATAGATCTTTCCGGTAAACCCAGGGTCGGCCCAGCGAGGCGTTCCGATACAGATGCGCGGAGAGTCATTCAGCTTGCCCGACCCTAGGTTCTGAAGACCGTTCTCGGGCAGAGCGAAATTCACACCGGAAATGTCTGGAAGCCGACCAAAATCCATGAAGCATCCTTAGGGCAGAACAGTTTGAGTCCAGAACCATATCATGAGCACCCTCGACGCTTATGCACCGTATTGGTAGCATGAAGT
>JABDJR010000250.1 GCA_013003415.1 Candidatus Eiseniibacteriota bacterium
GTGTCACTACTGTGCCCATCGAACAGAAATTGGTCTGGAGCCGGCCTGCGTGGTGGTTTGTCCCGAACACGCCATCATCGCCGGCGACATGAACGACCCCACCACCGAGATCAGTCGTCTCATTGCCCAAGAAAAGACGGCGGTTCGTAAGCCGGAACAAAAAACAAAGCCGAAGCTGCACTACATCGATGGCCATGAACCCGCTCTGCGCCCTCTCACGACCAATGAGCCCCAAAGCTCTTTTGTTTGGGCCGACGTTTTGGATCATGACATGGTGGGTCGAGAGCCCGGACCTCACGCGGCCGAAGCCAACGACCCGGTGCAATTTGCTGAGGGCACCATGGCCGAGCAAATGGTGCAGGTGGCCTACAACGCCCAGCACAAGATTCCTTGGCACTGGCCGGTTCCCGCTTACATGGTGACCAAAGGCATCAGTGCGGGAATTGCCATGGCTTTAGGCGCAGGTTTGATGTTCGATTTGTTTGCCTTAACTTCAGGCGCAAAGCTTGTTGCAGGAACCGTTGCTCTTGTTTTCCTCTTTTTGACCACCGCGTTCTTAGTTTTCGATCTCGCCAAGCCAGAACGTTTTCTCTACATCATCTTTAAGCCTCAGTGGAAGAGTTGGCTTACCCGAGGCGCCTATGTCCTCATTCTCTTTTCACTCAGTTTAACCGCCTGGACCCTGCGACACTTTCTGATTCATTTCGAATTGGTTGATCCGTCGTTCATGAGTGCTCTCGAGCAGCCCCTGCTAATTGCCGGTGCGATTCTAGGGTTCTTCACCGCGGTGTATACCGCCTTCCTGTTTGCTCAGGCCGAAGGGCGCGATCTTTGGCAAGCCCCCCTCCTCTGGGTTCACCTGGCCGTCCAAGCCGTGATGCTCGGAAGTGGTGTTCTTCTGTTGATGGGTTGGTATGAAGGGTCAGCGTCTGATCTTGCAACTCTTGGACGACAGGTCTTTTTGGGCTCCTTGCTCATCAACGTTCTTCTGAATATTTTTGGCGAGATTGGGCTCCGACCCCACACGGAAGAGGCTAAGCGTGCCGCCCACATCATGCGCCGAGGTCGTTACGCTCCTGCTTTTTGGCTTGGGGGCATTGTCCTGGGCGGCATCCTTCCAGCTCTGCTTGTTCTTGGTTTCAGTATTTTTCCCGAAGTGATCCATGGCATGGTGCTAACGCTTGGGGTTTTGTGTTCCATGATCGGTCTGTATGCCTATGAGTACGCCTTTGTCATGGCGCCTCAGCATGTGCCGAATAGCTAAGGAATAGAGCGTTGTCCAACCCACGCGATTTCAACCCCGACCAACTCACTCCCCTAGGCGAGTTTCCCGCCAAGAAAAAG
The DNA here is from genome assembly GCA_013003415.1 of Candidatus Eiseniibacteriota bacterium. Classification (GTDB taxonomy): domain Bacteria; phylum Eisenbacteria; class RBG-16-71-46; order JABDJR01; family JABDJR01; genus JABDJR01. The sequence continues at coordinate 1,345 of JABDJR010000250.1, forward strand.
CCTGTCGTCAGTGAAAACGTGGCCGGCCAAGCCTTACCGAGTTTTGCCGAGGTCGACCCCAGCAAAGTCATTTCCGTGCAGCAGCCCGATGGGCGACTGACCAATTACCCGCCGGTGGATCGTTGGGAGGGTTGGGTTGAGTACGATGGAAAGCTGTGGCCCAAACGCGTCGGCCGTGAGTACACCCTGGTTCCCACGGTGTGTTTCAACTGCGAATCGGCCTGCGGTCTTCTGGCCTATGTCGACAAACAGACTCTGGAAACCAAGAAGTTCGAAGGCAACCCTCTCCACCCCGGCAGCCGGGGCCGAAACTGCGCTAAAGGTCCGGCTACGCACAATCAAATCTACGACCCGGAGCGCATTCTCTATCCGCTCAAGCGAGTTGGAAAGCGCGGCGAAGGAAAGTGGCGCCGGATCACCTGGGCAGTTGCCCTCAGTGAGATTTCCCAGAAGATGCGTGCCTCTAGAGAGAAACGCCGCGACGGCATCATGTACCACGTGGGGCGACCAGGCGAAGATGGTTTCACCAACCGATGCATCACCGCCTGGGGAGTCGACGGCCACAACAGCCACACCAATATCTGTTCCGCCGGGGCCCGAGCCGGCTATGCCTTCTGGGGAGGTTTCGATCGCCCCAGCCCCGATCATGCCAACGCCAAAACCATTCTTCTCATTTCGAGCCACCTCGAAACGGGTCACTACTTCAACCCGCACGCCCAACGCATCATTGAGGGCAAGATGGCGGGCGCCAAACTCATCACCTTCGACCCGCGTTTGAGTAACACGGCCAGCATGAGCGATGTGTGGCTTCCCACCTGGCCGGGAAGTGAAACCACGATTCTCTTGGCGGTCGCGAACTACATGATTCAAAACGATCTTTACGACAAAGATTTCGTAAAGTCCTGGGTGAACTGGGAAGAAACTTTGGCCGCGGTGCAAAACGGCGACCTCAAGGCCGACGGTTTCGCGGGAGGCACCGATTTCGAAGCTTTTGACCAGCTTTTGAAGACGCTCTATGCCGAGTTCACTTTTGAGCGCGCAGCTGAAGAATCGCAAGTGCCTATAGACCGCATCGAAGCCACCGCCAAACACGTGGCCGAGGCGCAGGGGCGCCTGGCTACCCACACATGGCGCGCGGCGAGCATTGGGAACCTTGGCGGGTGGCAGGTTTCGCGTTGTTTGTTCTTCCTCAATGTCCTTACGGGAAGTGTGGGCACCGAAGGTGGAACCGGAGCCAACAGTTGGAGCAAGTTTGTTCCCGCGCCGTTTGTGAAACCCGACCCCATCAACGCCTGGAACGACCTTCATTTGCCCGACGAGTGGCCCCTCGCCCACTACGAGATGAGCTTCCTCTTGCCTCACTTCCTTGAAGAGAACCGAGGCGACATCGACGTCTACTTCACCCGCGTTTACAACCCCATGTGGATCAACCCCGATGGTTTCATGTGGATGAAGCACCTTCTCGACGAAGAAAAGATGAAGTGCCACGTTGCCTTAACGCCCACTTGGAATGAGTCGGCGTGGTTCGCGGACTACGTGCTGCCCATGGGGCACGCCAGCGAACGTCACGACCTCATGAGCCAGGAAACCCATTCTGGTCAATGGATCGCTTTTCGCCAACCGGTGCGACGGGTTGCTTTAGAGCGAGCCGGTAAACCGGTAACGTTTACCCATGAGGCCAATCCGGGAGAGGTGTGGGAGGAAAACGAGTTTTGGATTGAGCTGTCTGCGGCTATGGATCCGGATGGGTCTCTGGGCATCCGGAAGTGGTTTGAGAGCCCCTACCGCCCGGGCAACATCATCACCATTGATGAGTACTACCAGTGGATCTTTGAGAACAGCGTTCCCGGATTGCCCGAAGCCGCGGCCGAAAAGAATCTGACGCCTCTCCAATACATGCGCAAGTTTGGCGCCTTCGAAATAAAGCAGAACAACTACAAGCCCTACACCGCGCCGGTTCCCGAACAAGACACGCAGGTCGACGATCTGGATCGTGTGGTGAAAGATGGCAAGGTGGTTGGCGTTCGTATTGACGGCCAGACACAAAAAGGTTTTGAAACCCCCAGCCGAAAACTCGAGTTCTTTAGCCCGACCTTGAAAAACTGGGGTTGGCCGGAAAAGCAGTACGTGGTGCCTTGGTCTTTGAAAAGCCATGTCCACCCCGACAATATCGATCGCGATCGCGGCGAAATGATTTTGCTTCCCAACTTCCGCTTACCTACGCTCATTCATACCCGAAGCGCGAATGCGAAGTGGCTCTACGAAATCAGCCACAAGAACCCCATTTGGATGAACCCAATCGACGGAGAGCGACTCGGGGCGGTGAGTGGCGACTTGGTTCGAGTGGATACCGAGATCGGCTACTTTGTGGATCGCGTTTGGATCACCGAGGGAATCAAGCCCGGAATCATTGCCATGAGCCATCACCTGGGAAGGTGGCGCCTCAAAGACAACGAAGGGGTAAACCCGGGCATGTCGAACTTGGTTCAGCTTGGCGAATCGCGCAGCGAGAAGAAGCTCAAGATCCTGAAAGAAGGTGGTCCTTGGGCCACCTTCGACCCCGACACCAGTCGCATTTGGTGGAAAGATGTGGGCGTGCACCAAAACCTCACCCACGCCGTTCACCCAGACCCCATTAGCGGCGCTCACTGCTGGCTCCAGAAGGCGATTCAAGTGGCGAAGGCCGGCCCGGGAGATAAAT
>JABDJR010000256.1 GCA_013003415.1 Candidatus Eiseniibacteriota bacterium
TCCTTCTTCTGAGGCTAAGGAAATCTGAATGGTGAGGGCCGAAGGCAGGCCACTGAGGAGGGTCTCTCGAGCGTCGCGACTAGGAAGCCCTTGGGTTTCAATTTCACAAACCAAAACCGAATCCAACAAACTCGGGATGACGGTGACAATGCGGACTTCGTCCTTTGCCAAAGCAGGAACGGCAAGACTTGCCCATAGAATGAGTGCGGCCCAACACCGCGCGGCCCCCCGCCCCATTAGAAGGTCCATCCCAGACTAAGGTTGGTGTGAAACGATTCTTTGATAGGACCGTCGGTTAAAGGGGCCCCGATGTCGAGACCGATTTGCCCAAACCAGGGCGCGCGAACGCGAATACCGTAGCCGACCCCGGCCGCGGTTTCGTCGAGATCAAAGTCGGAACCGTTCCAACTGAGGCCAAGATCAAGAAATAACAGTCCCGTAACCCGCGGGTTTTTGGGATCTCCCAGAAACGAGCGCCGCACTTCAGCGGAGACGGCGGCGAAGCGGTCGTGACCTTCCGGCGGCGAGAGGCTTTGGCTCGGGAATCCGCGGACGGAGTACAAACCGCCGAGATAAAACTTTTCGTAGAAGGGGGCATCTGGGGAAACGAAACCCGCCTGAACACGCCCGGCAAGAAGGGTGTTTCCTTCGAGCGCTTGATAACCACGCAGGTCGAGTTTGCCTTTTAGAAACTCACCGGTTGTCGCGGCAACGCCCTCCAGCTCTACGCGTCCGCGATACCCCTCCTCTGCCAGGCCGGCCCCCAGACGAGCGTCGCGGTTGTAAACGAGTCGTAGTCGGGTTTGGTCGTTGGGAACCAGGTCTTTCTTGATGGACTCCGGAAGATCTTCAAAACGAACCTCGTCTCCCAGTCGCCGACCAAAGACCTCTCGGTCCCGGTAGACTGCCGCCGTGGATTCAGCTTCCACCGCTTGCTGCCCAAGCCAAATTTCAAATTGAGATTCGTCGGTAAGAGAGAAACCGTATCCAATCTCCAGTCCACCTTGGGCAACAATGTGATTGACCTCGGTTTCTTCAAAGAAGTAAATGCGATCGTTGGCCTCAATCCAGAGGCGCGCTCCCCAATAGTTTTTCTGGAGGTGGGTTGGCTTCGAGCGGAAGTCTCCAACAAGTCCACGCGTGCGATAGCCAAAACGCGTGCTGAACCGAAGCATCTCGCCTCGACCGGTCGCGTTATCCAAATTCAACTGAAGTGGAATGAGATAGAGCCCGGTGAGATCTTCGCGACCCAAACCGAAACGCACCTGAGCCCGTCGCTCCTCCACTTCCACCACCACGATCACAGCACCCCGAGCGCTCCCGCGTTTGGTGCGTAGGTTCACCGATTCAAAAAGATCTTCGGCAATGAGACGATCACGGGCGGCGAGCAGCTGCGTGGCGTTAGTTTCGCCTCCGACCTCAAGACCCAACCGCGAAAGGACAACCGCATCGCGCGTACGACTGTTCCCTTCGATCTGAATGGCTTCAATGGTGAGGGCTCGCGTTTGAGCCTCTGCAAAACTCGAAACACAGAGGGACGCGAGGAGGAAGACTCCTAGAATCCAAAGCGTCGGTTTTGATCTGGTTCGGTGCATCATGGTTACCTCGGACTCCTATCAAGGCAACTTCCAGGCCACTTCCGGGATGCGTTTTGACTCTGACTCAATGAGTTGCTAAGCTCATTTTTCCCTTGGGTTTACGCACTCGATCGGGCCTTCGCGGTGACGGCATCTTACCCCTATTTCAAGGCCCTGTGTGTGAGTTTTTACCACATGTGTGAACATTGTGGTCTAAATTCACGCACCTACGAAGGAGCCTCATGTACAAGCCAATCGTAGCCACCCTGGGCTATGTGCTCTCTCCGGACCAAAAGCAGGTTCTGCTGATCCATCGCAATCGTCGCTCAGACGATGACCACCTGGGCAAGTACAACGGGCTTGGGGGCAAGATGGACGCGGACGATGACATCGCAACTTGTATGAAGCGAGAGATTCGAGAAGAGGCGGGCATCGAATGCGGCGAGTTAGAACTTCGAGGCACCATCAACTGGACGGGATTCGGACCGCAGGGGGAAGACTGGCTGGGATTTATTTTTCTCATCCACTCTTTCACCGGGAAGCCCATGACTCATAGCGATGAAGGCGACTTGGCCTGGCACCCCATTGAAAACATGATGGACCTCCCCATGTGGGAGGGAGATCGCCACTTCTTGCCCCTGGTTTTCGACGGCGACCCCAAAGTCTTTCACGGCTACATGCCCTACCGAGATGGCAAACCTGCAGCTTGGAGTTTCGAACGCATTTAGAGAGTGCCGAGATCTGGCTTGGGTCGGATCGCTAAGAAGAAAAGTAGAGTCAGCCGAAATCGATACTCAGTCGCGCTAGGTAAGCTTCTTCTTCTTTTTGACTTCGTATTTGCTCTCAAAGCGCGTGATTTTGTGCGACCGATTCTTGGCACCGTTTGTCCAACTCATGGAGCCTTCCTCTGCCTTGACCAAACTCGAATAGTTCATGACAGACAAATGCTGCTTCAAAAACTCGGGCGATCGTGCCGTTCCGTTGAGCGTTCCATCAATGTTGGCTCCGTGCGATTGGTAGTCGAAGACCTTATACCAGAGTGTATCTTCACTACTGTCACCAGAGCTCGCCTTGGGGTCGGCCGTGGATGAAAATAAGGGTCCGCCCTCAGCCGCACCTAGAAGTTCGCCCACCATCCACCATTGAATGCGGTGGGTTTCGGCACCATGCTTAGGAGTAACGTTTGGATCCATAAACGCGATCGGGCCGCGCATCATCTCAAAAAACTGATCTGCGGAAACGACCCCTTCTAAATACCAAACTTGGGTTTTGTCGAACCCGGCGGCATCTTCAGACTCTCTCAAAATGTCGTACAGAGCCTGGCTCCAACGCTTATCTTCATTCGTTACCACGTCGCGGAGCGCGAGTTCCTTCTGGAGCACAGCCGCCTCAAGCTTTGCTAAGTAGAGATCCACCTGACTTTGATCCTCAAACATCTCAGCGATTTGTGTGAATTTGGCTAGTTTGGCACTGTCAAAACCGTTTTCTTCAAACGGCTTCAGCTCATCCTCAATCGTCGTGTCTGATATTCGCCAGGTCATGATTTCTCCAAGTGGGACTCATCTCCATCCCTCAAGGGAAACGCATCTGCCAGGACGGGAAGAAGACTGGTGACTCTGCTGACAACGTATCACAGCGCGGACTATTCAGGCTTGCGTGACTTGAACCTAAGAGGTGGGCGGTCTCTTCTCTTGTGCTTCGCGGTCTCTTAGCTTTTCCGTAGAACGTAGCGCTTCGTGATACACGTAACGCTGTACCAGAAGGCGAACCGGCGGGGCAATGAACGCGGCGGGCCCCTGAGGATGCTGCAAAGCCTTGGGGATGCTCTGCAGCAAGTGCTCCTTTAGAAGCTGAGCCAAATCTTCGATGGTTGCCGGGGCCATAGGCAAGCACTCCCACAACTGATTCAACTCACTGCGGTTTAAAAGCCTTTCCCCCTCGGCGCCGGAAAGCGCATCGGCCAAGGAGCGGGGTGAAAGGATAATGAACTCTTCTACATTTCGGATCTTTGAAAGTTTTCTTTCCAAAGAAGCCTGATGCAAGGTTTGGGTCACCTGGACACGAGCGCCCTTGCGGCGTTTGACATCGGGATAGTGAACACGCATGTCGGTCTTCTCAAGGAAGTCTTCGATCAAGCTTGCGCGCCGCGCAGAATATTGCTCTTGATTGAGCAAATCGAGCATGAGCTGTTCGAAACGCCGACCTTCGTGATCGGGAAGGATCTTCGGCTCGGTGCGCATGCGGGTTTTCTTGGCCAGCCGAGCCTCAATGGTTCCGAGGCCCCGCAGGTCCCCGGCTAACCGGCGGAGGGCAACCCGCACAAGAGCGTTGACCAACCAATGGTTGGTTTCCTCGGTCTCGGTCTCGAATCCGATTCCCCAAAACCGCGACCCAATGACCTGGTGCAAGCGCAAGTGATGCGTTCCCGTGGGGGTTTGGACATCGAGCCCGTGAATCCATTCGCTGCCCTCTCCTTGACTCGGAGGTTGCATGCCGCGCTCGGCTTGAGCCGGGGGACTGGAAACGGAGGCCATATGGTTGGTCTTGGGCTCTTCTAGAACTTCTTTGAGAGGTTCAAGAATGGCATGGATACTGTTTCGCCTGAACGGACTTTTCTTTGTGGCGGGTGACTCCGCGAGCGTCTTGTAAACGTCTAGGACGCGGCTACCGAGAGCAGTTTCGAATTCTGGGTTGGCTAGAGCCTGATTGAGATCACCTGACTCCCAACAGTTTTCGAGTTCAAGAACCGTAGCCTTCAACCGACGATAAAAGTTGGCAAGGTCCCAAGGTTCGACAACGGGATATGGCACTAGCCCGGCCTCGCTTGTATTTTCTGGCATGCAGTTTTATGTCTCTCTACTTAGATGAAATCTAGTCGGCCAGCAGATGAGCGCAATCTGACTGGGGAAATCATGAAACGATTTCCGTAAGCAAAAGTCTGAGTTAGGATCAGAAAATTGGCAACCCATTGACTTAGGTAAACTCAAGAAAAGCGAGTCGTGTTGTGAAAGATTTTTTGAGCCTCCAATTTCGCTATAACGCAACTGTTCTAAAAACCAACCTCTCGGGCGTGTCCAACGAACAAAGTTTGTGTTCATCCGAACACGGACCTAATTGTTTAAATTGGATTGTCGGGCACATCGTGAATAGTCGCGATGGATTCTTACAGGTTCTTAATCAGGATCTGACCTGGACAAATGGTGAGGGAAAAATGTACGGCCAAGGGGCGGATTTCGATCCGACCAACCCTGCGTTCTCCTTAGAAGAACTGATGGCTCTTTATAGCACGGCCGGAAAGCGCATACGCGACGGCTTAGAGGCCTTCGATCTCGCTCGTCTTTCTGAGCCCGCCCCTTTCGGGGTGGGTCCGGGAGATCCGGGAACTCTAGCGAAACTGTTCCCTAGCCTAATCTGGCACGAGACTTACCACACGGGGCAAACCGGAGTGGTACGAAGGACTCTGGGACTTGAAGGGGCGATTAAGTAGAACTCGCTTGTCGTCGGGATCGTTCGTAAAGAACGACGGAAAGCGAAACCGCGGCGTTGAGGGATTCAACCTTGGGGCTGATGGGAATCGCAACTGCGCTACGCCGCAAGGCATCGGGGAGTCCCGGACCCTCGGAACCCACGAGTAAGACCCCAGGTTCGGGAAACTCGGCTTCGCTGAGCGGGCGACCGTCTTGCGAAAGCAACATCCAGTTTGCGTCCGGGGTCACTGTTTTCACGGAAGCACCTCGGTAGAACTGAAAACCCATGGTGGTTCCACTAGCCGTGCGAATAGCCTTGGGGTGGTAGGGGTGGGCGCACTCTTCTAGAAGCAAAATGTTCTGAATGCCGAAGGCAGCGGCGGAGCGCAAGGCCAAACCCAAGTTATCCGGATCTTGTAGGGGAAGGGCCACGGTTAAGCCAGAGGGTAGGTTGCCCTCGGGGTCCCACGCCGGGATGTCGGGCACTTCCACAATGAGGATCGGGTATCGCGTTCCCAGCTGATCGATCTCACCAAACAGTTCAGGGGCAAGCGTGATGATCTCGCCGGCAACGTCGGGCTCAAGTAGATTCGGCTTTGTGACCACCGCCTTAACCACGCCGGGCTGTTGCTCAAGGATTTCGTTGACTAAACGTTGTCCACAAACCAAAGAGCGCCCGTGGCTACGAATTCCCTTCGCGGTCCACAGGCGCTTCAAATCTTTAAACGTACTGTTGTCTCGGCTTTCAATTGGCGTTCCCATAGGGGAACTATACTAAGCCCAGCCTAATCTAGTACTCCTCGATGTGCAGAATATCTTCGATGTCATCGCCGTCCCGAAGACTGCGAACATCGGACATCTTGGCATGCATGACCAAGTGATGGATCTCGGACTCCTCAAAAAACTCACTCCGCTTCAGATGAATGGCCAGAGTCAGCATTTCGTTGTCTTTCAAACGGGTCAAGCTCTCGGCATAATCGGTGAGCAGATCATACATCTCCTGTTTGCCACGCTCGTAGGTGCGCTCTTGCTGTTTCCCCTTCTTACTCAACCAGGTTCGGTAGTTTTCAATGAGTTCGGCTTCTTCTTCATCATCGTAATCAGCGTCTCGCTTCGTTCTGATGGTGATGTTTCCGTCTTCATCGTGGTCGACATTGATGTCTTTCCAAGGCCACTCCCACCCATCCTTTTCAACCAGCGAGGCGTTGAAGCTAAGCACCACTCCGTAACCGTCTAAGTAGATGGCGCCCGCAGGTTCGGACTCTTGCACAAAGAAGTACGGGCTTTCGACCAGGATTTGGCTGGTGATGCGTTCGATCACTCTCATTTGACGCTGCAACTTGGTGCGATCTTGGATCGGCTGAGCGAATGCCTCTCCGGCAAGGCTCAGCCCCAAACCAACTCCCACGGCCATCATGATCACGCCTTTTGGATTCAAAATCATCTCTCTCTCCCTAATTCTTTTCTAACGGATCAACCAATTTCGGTTGCTCTTCAGTTCTTTGCTTTTGAAGTTCATCGACGGCCATGCCAATCCCTACAGTCTCAATGCGACCCCGTAATTCACCGTAGGCCTGTGTTTGTTTCGTACTCAAATCGGAGTACAAAATTCTCATGAGTTCATCGACTTTTTCAGAGCGGTGATTGTCATAGTCTTTAATCATGGAAAGCATGATCCGGAACATCTCGGATTGCGTTGCCTCCAGCTCATTGCGTGTTACCAAACCACCCGTGTCCCCGGTGCTGGCGCGAGTGAGTTCCACCCCGTTACCAAGGCCAACTGTCCCTTGTTGGGGCACCACGGAATCGCTGGGGGGTACTTGATACTGGGCCGTCATGGGGGCATCGCCAAAGCGAAAAGCCAGGCCACCATCGACCTTCTGAATCTTAAAGTCGGACATGGCCAAAACCGCCACCACAAGCGCTGCGGTAGCCATTCCCCAGGCAGGCTGAGCGCCAAATCCTTTGAACCAACCCTTTACGCGCTCACCGAAGGTGGGCTCCGGGGAAACCACCGCAAGCCTTGCCGGCTCGACGGGCTCAACATGTTCATCGATCAGGAAATTGAAGCTTGGCACCGCCTCGGTGTCGTCAAGTTTGCTTAGAATGCTCCGCGTTTGCGACATCTCTTCCCATTCTGCTTTTAAAGCAGGATCGGTCTCAAGCAGTTCGAAGAACTCTCGCTCTTC
>JABDJR010000277.1 GCA_013003415.1 Candidatus Eiseniibacteriota bacterium
GACCTCGATGGACTTCGGACTGGGCAGACATCCAGTTTCGTTTTGCGGATTCGACCAAAGCTCTAGCTTCGGGAACAGAGCAGTTCCGAAGCTTTTCTTCTACGTCTTCAAACATGCGCTCAACGCGCTGCATTTGGGCAACCACTTCAGAGCACGGGGCGTCCTGGGCCTGCGCCTCAATGGGAGCAAGACCCAGAACCCCAATCATCATCATCCCCACCCACAAACCCATGCTTTTCTTCATCGTTCTTTGCCTCCAGAATCGTCGTGCATTCTGTAATTGCAGCTTTCGTGCCAAGGAAAGAGGGTTGTGGGTGAATGTAAGCGACTATAGGACAAGGCGTTAGCCTGGCACCTCAGGGGCGGCTTTGGCCTCATGCCTGAGGTGTACCTGTGGGTACAAATCATCGAGCGCGCGGGGACAAAACCAGCCATCGATCTAGGCAGAGAGACCATGGCGTTCCAACCTGGAATAGAGGGTGCGGCGGGTCAGCCCCAGGAGTTTTGCGGCCTGGGTTTTGTTGCCCCCGGACTTTTCGAGAGCCTTAATGATCAACTCCTTTTCCAGCTCCTCTAAGTTCAAGCCGTCGTCGGGAATCTCGGTCATGGCAGCCTTCGTCGCTTTAGAGCTTCGTGGCCGATCCAAAGAGGGAAAGTGTCGTTTCTCGATGGAACCACTTCCCGAAAGAATAGCCGCCCGCTCCACCATGTTTTCGATTTCTCGAACGTTGCCGGGAAAAGGATAGTCCAGAAGCGCATGGCGCGCTTCTTCGGAGAGATCATTGGCACCGCGATCGTAGCGAGACAGGAAGAAATCGAGAAGCAGGGCCAAGTCTTGTTTCCGCGCTCGGAGGGGCGGGATCGAAATAGGGAAAACATTGAGGCGATAAAAAAGGTCTTCTCGAAACTCGCCTTCATCAATGGCATCTTCGAGATTGCGGTTGGTGGCCGCAATCACCCGAACGTCTGCCGTTTCAGGTTGCTCGCCACCCACGGGGTAGAATTGTTTCTCTTCTAAGACCTGGAGCAACTTCACCTGGAGATGGGGCGACATCTCGCCGATCTCATCGAGAAAAATACTGCCCCCTTCGGCCGTCTTAAACCGCCCTAGTTTTTTAGCCACCGCTCCGGTGAAGGCACCTTTTTCGTGGCCAAAGAGTTCGGATTCCAAAAGATTCTCGGGAAGGGCCCCGCAGTTTACGGTGACCAGAGGTTTTTCCGCACGGGGACTGGCATTGTGAATGGCTTTCGCAAGAAGGCTTTTTCCCGTCCCGCTCTCGCCCCGAATCAGAACCGTGGCATCGGTTGCCGCCACCATTTCGGCTTGCTCAAACACGCTCTTAATCTGCGGGCTTTTTCCGATCATCCCCCCAAGCCTGGGCTTGCTACCGGATTCCTCGCGCAGAAGATCGTTTTCTTTTTTCAGAAGACGCACGCTGTCACTCAGGTTCTTTTCGCGCCCCAATTTGTCGACCCGAAGCCGCAGCTCCCCAAGCTCAAAGGGTTTGATGAGGTAGTCATAGGCTCCAGCCTGCATGGCCTCAACCGCGGTTTGGGCACTGGCGTAAGCCGTCATTAGAATGACATCGGTGCGGGGAGAAACTTCGCGTGCATGTTTCAAAAGGGCGAGCCCATCGGGGGGCGCCATCTTGAGATCGGTGATCAGCAGATCGAAGGGTTCTTTGGCGAGGCGCTCGGCCGCTTGCTTGCTCACTTCTTCGGCTTCAACTTCGTGGCCGGCTTTTTCAAGGGCACCCTTAACCAGGATCCCCATCTTTCTTTCATCATCCACCACAAGAATTCTCATGCCTCGCCCTTTTCTTTCAGAGGCAACCACAAGGAGATTTGCGTGCCCTGGTTTTCTCGGCTCTCAATTTGTACCTTGCCCCCGGCATCGCTGGCTACCCTTTGCACCACCGCCAGGCCCAAGCCGGATCCCTTTTCTTTGTTCGTGAAGAACGGGTCCATCGCTTTTTTCCGAATGTCTTCGGGCATTCCCATTCCGGTGTCGCCAAAGACGACGTGAGCCCTTCCGCGATCGCGTTTGAGTTCGACGGTTAAGGTGCCGCCCTCAGGCATTGCGTCTTTTGCATTGAGGATCACATTCAGGAACGCCTGCTGAAGCAACTGACTCCCCGCCCGAATGGGAAACTCACCTTCCTCTATATCGACCTCGACCTGAATGTTCTTTCGATCTAGATCTTGCTTGGCCACCTGCAGGGTTCGGCGAAGGGCCTCCCCCACATCTTCGGTCTGAGCGGTATCGGTCCGGGCGAAATCGAGATAGGAGCTGAGAATGCCGTGCAACCGATCGACTTCCTCGGGGATGAATTGAAAAATCTCGTCATCTTTTATTTCGTACTTATCCCCAAGAGTTTCCGCCGCCCCCCGAATGATGCCAAGAGGGTTCCTGATTTCGTGAGCCATCATGGCCGTCATCTGCCCCATGGTGGCCAAAGTTTCGGTTCGGCGAAGACGCTGCTCCAGACCCCCCTGAAGTTGTTGCACCCGCAAGAAACCCGCACCCAAAAACAACATGCCCAGAGTCACCAGAGACGCAGAACCGAGCAGTAGTTGTCGGATCGCACCCAGCGCTTCAAAAAACGCGGCATCGGCCTCAACCCCTACCCCGCCAACGACGGTGCCATCCGTACTCAGAACCGGCGCGTAACCCGACTTAAAGAACGTATCTTCGCTCTCGTAAAGATTGGTGTATGCCGGCACTCCGGCCAATGCCGTGGTGGCGGCCACCACGTCGAGAGCTAGAAGAGGATTGGGCTCGCCTTCTATGTAGACCCCGCGAAGATCCATGACCGTGACTTCCAGGTCGTCGAAGACAAAGATATTGGAAAGCTCGTTGGCGTCGTTGATCTCACTCAGATCGCGGAGCAATTCCCCCCGAGCCAGGGAGTCGCCGGAGACAATCCCGTCCCAAACCGACCCATTGATGGTGGCCGCCGTGCCCGAGGCCACTGCGGTGAGACGCGCCCCAAGCTCCTCGTCTAACTTCGTTCTGAAAGAGGTGTACAGATAAAAGAAGGCGGCAAATACGATAGCCAGGGTCAGGAGAAGAAATACGAAAAACCAGAGGAACCGCTTGTGGGTCAAGACCTACTGAACCCTAATGGTGCCGGTGAACTCTTCTCCCTCGGGGAAGCGCGTGTAGTAGGTGAAGGTGCCGCGCTCGTCGAAATCGTAAAGGAAGTCGTCTCCATCGACATTTCCTGCGTCAAAACCCTCCAAAACCTCATCGAAAAGGTTGCCACGCTCGGGGTCCATAGGCCCGGTACCGCTGGTGACGGTTCGAATGGTGTCGCTACCCCTCCGCTCCACGTTCACAAACCGAACTCGACTTCCGGGGCCGATGCTAATGTCGTTGGGGAAAAAGCGAAGGCGCTCAACACGGATCTCATGATCAAAACGAGGCTTGGTGCTTTCGCCGCAGGACAGGGAACCCAATCCCAGCAGCAAAATCGACAGGGTAACCACGGTGCTCCAACAGCCTCTCATTACTCGCTCCTTCACGCTTTCAAAAACGACGACCCAGCTGTCATGCTCCTTACTGAACTCTCGCCTGTCAAGGGTCGGTCTTGCAGAATCGAAATGATATAATCCCTCGACCGTTTTATGTGCAGAACATCATCAAAACTTTGGAGCCGATTAGCAATGAGGCAAATCATAGGGGCACTTTGCCTCATCTTCGTGTCGGGCTGGCTGTCCTTAGCAGGAGCCGCTGAAGGGCGAGTGATCGTCCTAGGCTTTGATGGCGCCGACTCCGACCTGACCGAAACCTACATGGATGAGGGTCACCTACCGAACCTCGCCAAACTCCGTGACCAGGGAAGCTTCCTTCCTTTAGCCACAACCACCCCGCCTCAGACCCCGGTTTCCTGGTCCTCTTTTGCTACCGGCATGAACCCGGGGAAAAACGGGATCTTCGACTTTCTGCGACGCGATCTCGAGACCTATCACCCCGACTTCGCCATGTATGAAATCGATCGCAAGACGTTTCTCATGGGAGATCAGAACCGCGTGCTTTTTGCGGTGGCTCTCTTTTTACTCTTGCTACTCCTCGGGCTCCTTTTGGGTCTCGTTTTCCGCCGCCCCAAGCCCCTCCTGGTTCTTGGGGCCATCTTCGGTGTGGCTCTGGGCGGCGGTAGCTACCTCAGCGGCACCAAGTTTTTGCCTGAGCAGATACCCACGGTTCAGAACACGCGCCAAGGCGACACCTTTTGGGAGGTCGCGGGGGAAGCCGGCATCCGAAGCAAGATCATTCGAGTTCCTGCCACCTACCCGGCCGATCCTGTGGTCGATGGGAACCTGCTGGCAGGGCTAGGCGTCCCCGATGTGCGCGGCACCACGGGCACCTTTAGTTTCTACACCACAGACACCCGGGCCAACCAACTTGGGGAAGACACGGAAATGGGCGGCAAGATTGTGGAGGTGGCCCTTGTGAATGGTGCCGCCGAGAGCGAGATCTTCGGTCCCAGCAATCGCCTGCTCAAGGGGGCAGGAGACGTGAAACCCAAAGTCTCCTTCTCCGTGGACCGAAGCGCTGACCCGCCCACGGTCACGGTAACCACTCAAGACCAAACTCAAACCTTTGCCGAAGGTTCGTGGAGCGATTGGTACACCCTCGAGCTGGCGTTTACGCCTCTGGTGAAGATCTACGGAACCTGCCGGTTCTACTTTGTGGCATCCAAACCCTTTGGCCTCTACATGAGCGCCATCCATTTCGATCCTCACAACCCTCCCCCGATTCCCATTTCGCAGCCTCCGGACTTTTGCAAGACGCTGGCGGAAAGGTTTGGCGAATACAAAACCTTGGGGTGGGGCGTGGATACCTGGGCCCTCAATGAAGAACGCATCTCCGAGAAAGTCTTCTTGGAAGATGTCTATTACACGGAGGGCAAGTTTGCCGAGATGATGACGGCACTTCTTGATGAGGAAGACTTTGAACTCTTTGTGCAGGTGTTTGAGCTCACCGATCGCGTGAGTCATATGTTCTGGAGGCTGCTCGACACGGAGCATCCGGCCTACGATGCGGCTTTGGCTGCAGAATACGGCGACGCGGTTTTGAACTCGTACATTTTCATGGACCGTATGGTGGGCGAAGTGATGAAGCGCCTAAAGCCAGATGATCTCTTTCTCGTCTGTTCGGATCATGGGTTTCACACCTGGCATAAGTCCGTGAACTACAACACTTGGCTCGTCAAAAACGGTTACATGACCCTGAAGAACACCACCCCCGACAAGAAAAAGACCCTCGACGACCTCTTTGGACAGGGCGAGTTTTGGCCGAACGTCGATTGGAAACGCACCAAAGCTTACGCCCTAGGTTTAGGTGACTTGTACATCAACGTGAAGGGGCGGGAGTCTCAGGGCATTGTGGAGCCTGGCGAGGAATACGACCGGATTCGCACCCAACTCATTACCGACCTGAAGGCCTTTGTGGATGAGGAGACTGGGGACAATCCGGTGCGGAATGTCTACAAGCGGGAAGACATTTACAACGGGTACGATGAAGATCTCATCCCCGATCTATTCGTTGCCAACAACGCCAAGTACCGCGTGTCTTGGCAGACTTCCCTGGGGGGGATTCCTAAAGGGCTGTTTGAGATCAACGCAAAGAAATGGAGTGGGGATCACTGCAGTCTCGATCCTGAGATTACAAAGGGAATCTTCTTTTCAAATCAACCTGTTCAAACCGACGATGTCAGCATTCTCGACTTTTACCCCACTATCCTCAAATATTTAGGGCTCCCCGCCTCAGAAAACATCGACGGGAAGCCCTTAAATTACGGAAGCGAATAGCGCGGAACTTTGGAGCAGGCTACCGCTTCGCTCTTTGGTGGTTAGCGCCTACCAGCCACCATCGTCATCGTCGTGGGAACCCATGCCGCCGCCCTGCATCATTTCCATCATGGACTTGGTGGGGTATGGCGATTCCCAGTCTTTGGCACTGAAATTCTTTTCGTCGACGCGAACCGCTTCGAAGGTTGCGTTGTCTTCAACGTGATGAAACTTCAAAGGGAATCCGTTCAGATCTTCGAGCATGCTCATAAACTCAGCATTACCCTTGATTGCGCTTCCGGGCATGATCCCCACGATGTTGTCGATGGCGTTGGTGACGGCGGTGAAGGGAATGTCTTTCGTAGTCCAGATTTTTCCCACCAATTTTCCGTCTTCAAAAACTTCGGTCCTTGAAACGGAGTGACCAGCAACTTTGCCATCGCCACCCTTGTGCTTATAACTGAACTTCTTTTTGGGTTTGGTGTCGCCGGCAACATCAATCTCAGCATCGAGATCGGGCATGTATTGCTCCATGGCCTTAATTTGCTCTTCGGTCATGCCCTTTTTTGCTTCTTCCATGGCCTTCTTGGCCTGAGCAGCCATTTGCTCCATGGCATCGCTCATACCCGACATCATTGCCTTTAGTTCGGCGTAAGTCGTCTTGAATGCTTCTTCTTTCTTGTGGTCAATCATCACCATGGACAGGGGACCGACGATAACTTCATTGT
>JABDJR010000319.1 GCA_013003415.1 Candidatus Eiseniibacteriota bacterium
CCATGGATGAGCGTTACTTCCTGTATTTTGAAGATGTCGATTGGTGCACGCGCATGCAAGCTCGGGGGTGGACGGTTCACTATGTGCCCCAAAGCACCATGACCCACCATTGGCAGCGCGCCAGCTCCCAGTTCTCATCGAGTGCGCGCACCCATCTGCGCAGCGGACTCCGCTTTTACGAGCGCTGGGGAAGCTTCCTCTATGTGCTTCGCCAGTATCGACAGACCTGGACTAAAATGGGGCTTTTCCTCTTCGACATTATGGCGATCACCGGCTCGTTCCTGCTCGCCTTCTTAATGCGAAGACAGCTCGCCGGGTTGCTAGAAAAACCGGTTTGGCCCCTGTCTTACTACGGCGGCTTTATTGTCTTTAGCTTGCTCGTGTTTTTGGGTTCCTTCGCCGCCAACCGTCTCTATCGTGAAGTGCGTTCCGGCGATTGGGTCGATGTTTTCTTTCGGGTTTTTCGAGCCGCTACGATCGGTAGTTTATTGGTCATGGCGGGAACCTTCATTCTCGACATGCAAGGGTTTTCGCGAGTACTTGTGCTTGCGGTTTGGCCCCTGTCTGCAGTGTTGGCCTTTTTGGGACGGCGCATCCTTTACGCGTCTTTCCTGAAAGCGCGTCGAGAACGGCTTAATCTGCGTCGGGTAGCGTTACTCGGTACCGGAGAAACCCTCGATGGTTTGGAACAACTCATGCGACAAGATCTCGACCTGGGTTGGGAGCCCGTGCGCATGCGACGGGCCGAGATTACCGATGAACGACCGGCCGACTTCCTTCTCAAGCGACTTTCCAGCGAACGTGTGAGCGACGTGGTGCTGACTCCCGAGTTCTTTCCCGAGGGGTCCGGAGATTTCGGCGAGCGCATGCTCCCTCTTCGTCGGGCCGGGATTCGAGTCCGAGTTCTGTCCTCTTTCCTGGCCTCGATGCCTCCCCGAGCTCGCCTTGAGCCGGTGGGGGACATGTCCTGGCTCAGTTTTGAACGTCCCAATCTCAAACCCGCCGGTTTCAGCAAGCGAAGCTTCGACCTGATTGCAGCCACACTACTTACGGTGGTTGGGCTCGTGCCGGTGTTGCTCTTGGCTCTGGGAAGACTGCTCCGCCGACGTCCATTCTTGGAACCAAAAGGGGAGTTTGTGGGTCGATGGGGGGAGACCTTTACCTCCCGGGGGATCGCCGGAGGCGGATTGCTTCAGGGCTACCCTCGTCTTGGCTCGGTGTTTCGCGGAACCTGCAGTTTGGTGGGGCCCCGTCCCCTGCGGCCCGGAGAACCGACTCCCGGAGGAGAGGCTTGGGAACGTGTGCGAGAACATCACCGCCCGGGCTGGCTTGGCCCGTGGACTCTTACCCCGGTTCTCACTCCCAATGAGGAGATGCAGCAAGAGCTTCGTTACTTGGAACAGTGGTCTCCTGAGGGCGACCTGAAACTTCTTGTCCGTGTAGCACTGAATCATTCGAATGGGGGCTCCGGTCGCGGAACACCCACCCCCGCTACGCACACGTCCGATCCCAAAGGCGCAGAATCTGCCGGTATCACTACCGGAGGAAGTCGCTTGGTGGGACATGAGTGGTCATGATTAAACGCATTCTTCTTTTCAGTGCTCTGGCGCTTCTTTGTCACTGGCCGGCCACGGTTTCGGCCCAGCTTGTCCAAGGAATCACACCGTTTCTAAACGCTTCCAATCTTCAAGAAGTTGCGGCCGGCGACAACGGTGTTCTTTGGTTTGCCAGTAACGGTGGCGCCCTACGATTTGACACCACCTCCGAACAGTGGTCCGTGTTTCCTCGGCGAAGCGTTGGGGGTCCGGTCGGGAACGATCTTGTCACGGTTGCCGTCGACGAGTCGGGATTGGTTTGGACCGGGAGTGGCAGTCGTGGCGTTTCCACCTACGACCAAGCTACCGATCGCTGGGAGGAGTTCATTGAAATCCCCAGCGCCTCCGTGAAGGTGATTCGCACCGCCGGCTCTGCCGTTTATATTGGAACCCAAAGCGGCTTGGCTCTTCGCGTGCGTGCCAATCGCACCGACATTTGCAACGAAATTGATACCTCCTGCATCGTTCCCTCCTTCGATGTGAACGACTACGCGGTTTTGGACGGTGAGCTTTGGGTGGCAACCACCGAAGGACTGGGCAAGTTCGATGGTGAGTTTTGGGTTGAGAGCACGGAGCTTCCCGATGGTTCGGTGGGGCAGGCGTCCTTAAGCTTGGTCACGTTTAACAACCAGCTTTGGGAAGCCATTCCGGGCCAGGTACGCGTGCTGGACAATGGCACCTGGACCGACACAAACGTCAATGCATCCAAGTTGGTTGTGACCGACGGCAGTCTGTTTGCCTACACAGAGAATCAACTCTGGGAGTACGTGAACAGCGCCTGGGTGGAACGATCGGTTGTGTTGTCAGGTCAGAGCCCTGCCATTCGCGACCTCGAACGCGTTGGCGATAATTTATTTCTGGCCACCGACCTCGGATTGCTTCGCGTCATCAACTACCGCAACAACTCGGTAGGTGAGCTTTCCGTACCCCCCGGCCCGCAGATTCCCGATTTTCACCGCGGCATGGCGATCACCCCCGATGGCACGGTTTGGGCGGGGAACACAGAGGGTGTTCTCAGCTACGACGGCGATAGCTGGAGCGTGTTTGCGAAGGGCGAAAACGGACTCGATCGAGAGTGGGTGTTCGCCATGATTGCCGCTCAAAACGATGTGGTGGTGGGTCACTGCTGTTGCGACAATCCCCCTCGGTGCCGTGTAGACGTCCGCCGGGATGGCGCTTTCTTGAATCTCGATGTCTACGACATCTGGGCCATGGCCCTCGATCCTCAGGGTCGCCTATGGCTCGGAACCAACAACACTGGCGTCGTGGTCCTCGAGCAAGACGGCTCCGGAGTCTGGAATGTGATTCGTGAAATCACCAACTCCAACACGAACGGGGCTCTTCGATCCAACTCCGTCCGCGCTTTAGCCGTGACTCGAGATGGAACCTATTTCGGACACACCACGGTGGTGGGTGTCGATTTTTGGCCCCATGGCGGCGACATCACCCAATTCAATGACCTTACTTGGTCTGCCATCTCCATTGCCTCCGGCCTGCTCGATGGAAACATTGCCGCCATGGCCACCCAAGACCTCGATGTCTTTGTCGGCTCCAGCAGCGGGCTTCATCGGGTGCGCAACGGCCAGGTGCTGAATCGTTGGGAAACCACCACCGGCGAAGTCGGCGATCTTCCCCGGATTGTTCGCGCCATTACGGTGGATCGACTGGGTGGCGTTTGGGCCGGAACCAACGACGGTCTGTTCTATCTGGAATCACGCAACGCAGACCTTCGCCTCTTTAACACCGTCAATTCTGATCTTACGAGTAATGACGTCTTCTCTAGCGCCCTTCATCCCATCGACGGAAGCGTTTGGTTGGGAACGGCTGAAGGAATCACGCGGGTGAATCCGGTCGAGGTTGGGGGCAGGCAAACCGGGGAAGACACTTATGTGCTCTATCCCAACCCTTTCCGTGCCGAAGATGGACATGTGCGCGTGACCCTGGCTTTCTCCGCTCGCGGAGCCGCCCCCACGGCGGCTGGAGACATGATCGAAGAGGCCAGGATTCTCGATCTCACCGGCCGCGAAGTGGGTGAGTTCAGACGTCAAAACACAGAGTGGCTGTGGAACATCGTAAATACCCAAGGTGATCTTGTGGTTCCGGGAATGTACGTCGTTCGTTGCGTAACCTCGTCCGGAGAGGTCATCAATCTCAAGTTAGGAATTCTTCGTTGAGCGAGACACGACTCTTAGTCGTCGGTGCTGGATCGGCCGGCCGCATGGCCGTTCGTGAAATGGGGTCCCACCCCGAATCCGGGTATGTTCCGGTGGCCTTTATCGACGACGACACAACCTTGCACGGAACGAATGTCGAAGGCATTGCGGTTCTGGGTGGGCGTGAAGCCATTCCCGAGGCGGTGAAAACGCACCGCGTCGACGAGATCCTCATTGCTCTTCCTTCGGTTCATGGCGGCGTGATCCGAGATATCGTTGGAACCTGTCAGACGCTTCGTATTCGTTTTCGGATCGTGCCGGGTATTTGGGAAATCATCCGCGGCGATGTGCAAATCGAGCAGATTCGAAATGTAGAGCCCGAAGATCTTTTGGGGCGCGAGAGTATTGTCGCCGAGTCCGAGCTTTTAAAAACCGCCTACACAGGAAAACGCATCTTGGTGACCGGTGCCGGCGGCTCGATCGGGCGCGAACTGGCGCGTCAGGCGCTGCTCCAGAAACCCGAACAGCTCGTGCTGCTGGGTCGGGGCGAAAACAGCTTGTTTGAGAGTGAAGTTGAGCTGCGGGCGGCCGCAGAAGGCTCCAAAGTCGAGCTTGCTTTGGTCGACATCAAACAACCCGACGCCGTGGCGAGGATCTTCGACCGCATCAAACCCCATGTCGTACTCCATGCCGCGGCGCACAAGCACGTCACCTTCATGGAGGAGTATCCGGAAGAGGCCATCCTCAACAACGTGGTCGCCACTACCGAGCTGGTCGATCTTTGCGAAAAGGTCGACGTTGAGCGGTTTGTCATGCTCAGCACCGACAAGGCGGTGAATCCCCGCAGTGTCATGGGGGCTTCCAAACGGGTGGCCGAATTGGTGCTTCTCGATCGTGCGGCCAAGAAAACCAAAACCCGGTTCATGGCCGTTCGTTTCGGCAATGTGCTCGGTAGCCGCGGTTCTGTGGTGCCTCTCTTTCTGAAGCAAATTCAACGCGGCGGCCCGGTCACCGTGTCTCACCAAGATGTTGAGCGCTATTTCATGACGGTGAAAGAAGCGGCTCTTCTGGTGATGCATGCGGGGGCGCTTGGGGATGGGGGCGAAATCTTCATTCTCGATATGGGCGACCAGATCAAAATTCTCGATTTGGCCAACGATCTTATTACCCTCTCCGGGTTTCGCCCGGGAGTCGATATCGACGTGGTGGTGGTGGGTTTGAAGTCGGGGGAGAAGCTCCGAGAGGAGCTGGTCCACGATTTTGAAACGCTGGGCGACACTTCCATCGACAAAATCCAAGTGGGCAAGACGAGTCATGAAATCCCGAGCGATTTTGGAGATCACATTGCGCGTCTCTCCAAAGCAGCAGCGGTGGCAGATCGGGTTGAAATCCGAAAAGCTTTAGTCGATCTTATCCCGGAAGCAGAGCTCCCCGATGAACCCTCGGGAGCCTAAACTTTCTTTCCAAGCTCAACTTCAAACCGGTTCGCCCGAGGATTGGGAATCCCTCTGGAAGGCCGATCCCCACGCAGTCTTCTTCCAACATCCAGCCTGGGCATCTGCCTTGACGGCCGCCTTCCCTAAGTGGAGCCTTCATTCCGTGGTTCTGACTCAGGAAGGGGAGCCGGTCGGTCTCTTACCCTACTTTGAATTCAAGAAGCTGGGGGCTCGTCAAATCGTGTCTCTTCCTTTTGGAACGTACGGAGGGCCTGTCCAAAAACCGCTTCCAGAAGATTTCGCAGGTGCAGCAGCGGAGGCCATGGTGTCCTGTTTAGCGAACGAAGCGAGTCGGCTCGCCCGTTTCGAAATGACGGTTGGTCCAACGTCCAATGCCAAACAAGCGGCTCTTCTTCAGCACTTCGGCAATCATCAAGAACCGGCCCATACGCATCTCATTGATTTGTCCCAGGGGTTCGATCATCTTTGGAACAAAGCCTATGACAAGGAGACGCGCACCTGCGTCCGCAAAGCGGAGCGCGAAGGTGTCACGGTTTCGGTGGAGCGGGGTGGCGCGGCCTTGGACGAGCTTCATCGTCTCTACCTGATTCAAAGTCAGGCCTGGGGAACCGCGCCTCTAGATCGGGAGGTGCTGGGTCGGGTTATGGACACCCTGGGGGAGAGAGCATCGCTTTGGATTGCCAAACGTCAGGGCCAAACCTATGTCGGCGTTCTGACTTTGACCGACGGTGAAAAGGAAATCATTCCTTGGGTCAGCGGCACCGATCCCGAAGGGCGGCGTTTTCGAGCTAGCCACATTCTTTACAACGCCATGATCGAAGATGCGTGTAACCGCGGTTATGCCTCCATGAACTTTGGAAGTAGCGCAGGAAACCCGGGAATCGAAGCCTTCAAGGTGTCTTTTGGGGCAGAACGAACCGAGCTACTGAAGTTTTCCTTTGAAGCCGCTTGGTTGAGCAAGGCAAGACGCCTCAAAGGCGCTTTGCGAGGAGGACGATGAAGCCTCGCGGCGACTAC
This sequence comes from Candidatus Eiseniibacteriota bacterium, assembly GCA_013003415.1. GTDB lineage: Bacteria > Eisenbacteria > RBG-16-71-46 > JABDJR01 > JABDJR01 > JABDJR01. The sequence continues at coordinate 6,223 of JABDJR010000319.1, forward strand.
CTCCTCATTCTCATAGCCGCCCTCTTGGTTGCCGGCCTCACTCTGTCTCCCTATCAGAGCGTCTCCTTTGAGCGATTCGATGGAACCACGGTGGAGGTTCCGAACCCGGAGCATGTGAGTCACATCTCCGATGTATGGGATTACTTGCAGCTGGGAAGGCAACTCGAACGTGGGGAAGGATTCACCACCCTCTTCACCTATGTGCCGTTTACGCCCGTGTCCGAAGGCACTCCGTTTCCTCTGTACTGGCGTCAGCCTGTCTTCCCACTCTTGGTTGCGGGAACGTTTGTCCTGGGCGGTTCTACAAGCCCAAACAATTTTCTGGGCTTGCAAGCGGTGGCGATTGTTTCGCTTGGTCTTGGGGCCCTCCGCCTTGGACGAGTCCTTCTGAACCGCACCTGGTCTCTGGTAGCCGCCTTTGCCATTGTGACGTCCCCGCTCATTCTTGGCGTTCGAGAGCCCTTGGTATCGACCACTCTGTTCGCGGCGCTCCTCCTTTGGTTTTGCGTTCTGGTTCTGCGGGCGAATCGTCCTTGGCATCTGGCTTTGGGAGGACTTTGCCTCGGGGGGCTGTATCTCTTC
>JABDJR010000324.1 GCA_013003415.1 Candidatus Eiseniibacteriota bacterium
AGCTTGGCCAGCCCGCCCTCTTTGACGAGTTCACGAGATAGATTATCAAGCCAGACGCTTTGTCCCAGACGGTTGAGTTCTTTTAAGGGATTCGACATGAGGATCTCCACTTAGTTTTTGATTTGCACGAGAGTTGCTCGCGGGATGCCCAAACTATACAACATGCGGCCATGAAAATGCCCCCCGAAGCATCTCACCATGCTTACGGGGGGCGACTCAATGACGGGGGAACCGCACTGGGTCATCGGAAATCAAGGCGCTAGGTGGGCAGGTTTCCTGAGAACATGTGAGTTAACCAATCGCCCAAGAAATTCATTCTTCCTGTGAGCAGCGAGATACGCGCCATTACCGTGTAGCCAAAGGCAGCACCGAAAGACACCATCAGCACCCAAATACCGTAGCGGCTTGCTTTTCCAAACAAGCCTTTGTGCTCGGCCGAGAAGAAGAAGTAGATCAACCCGGCAACCACTCCGGAAACCACCATGAGGTTCTTGATGGTTTCTCGCAAGCTAAAGCCCGCGTCGTCAAAGGCGATCAGCGGAAGCAGAGTGTGGTCGATCTGAGAAATGAAGTCGGACTGCAGATAGCGGGTGAGGTTGGTCCCGGCCGCGAAGCCAATCACCAAACCCATGGCTAAACGAGCCACCACCGCCCACGGGGGCACGAGCCGCATGAGCAGGAAGATTCCAAACACCAGCGGAATGAGCTTGAAGAAGTCGGCTTCGTTCCCTGCGATCTCGGGCAAAAACGGTTCCACCATGGGTGGGTAAAGCTTGCCGAAGAGGTTGGGAATGAGGGTCGACCAAAAGGCCTGCACCATCCAGTAAGCCGCACTAACACCCACGAAGAGATGTTCGGCAAACTTGTAGAACGGATTGTCTTTGTACAGGAAGCTAAAGATCATCAGGGTAAGAAACGCCCCGATCCATAACTCAAGCACCTGCGCGGCCTGAAGATTGAAAGCAAGATTGGGAAACATTAGCTCTTCACCCCCAGTTTCGGCTTGGCTCTCTCGGAGGAGAAGTAGGCAAGGTTACCAATGACAATGAAGGCAATGATGACCAAGTGAGCCACGGTCTGGGGGCCCATGTTCTTGATCGCCTGTCGCGAAGATTCAGTGTATTTGGGATAGGCTTTCACCAAAGCGGCTTCGTATTCGGCCGCTCCCTGCAAACCACCCATGAGCCCTAAGAGCTGAGCCGGATAGTAGGGATAGAGTAGGGGAGCCTCCACTGCGGTGACACCACCCGCCGTAGGCACGCCAGCGGGGTCGCCGCCAAACTGAACCCACTCTTTCACTCCGGGGAATCCGGAACCAATGGCCACAATGTGGTCGAAGTTTTCAAGACGAAGCACTTCGGCCAACATCGGGATATTCGCCGCGGCTTGACCACGTGCGTCGGTGGGGAAAGCGTTGTGGAAGTCGCTATAGGCCGAGTTGATCACGCCCTGGTTCCCCGCTTTGAAACCGAGGTTGCACCAGTCTTCCCCTTCCACCAAGTCGGGGAAGTCAGCGCGGATCACCTTGCCAATCATCTGCTCGATCATGGGTGGCCCGGTGGCCCAGATGGAAGCTACGTACAGCCTCAGATCCTTCTCTAAGCAATGGCGGGCCACTGCCTCAAGCATAGGTTGGTTTTCCGGCTCTGTACTGGGTCCGTAATCTGCAGTTAGCAACACTTTCGAACCCGGAGGCAGAGCCTCAATCGAATCGAAAATGTTCTGCACAATCGGCGTGGTGGCCACAGGAAAGACCAAACCCACGGCGAGGGGAATGATCACGGCTAGAGCAATAAGAACAAAAATGATACGGCGATCAAGAGCGCCTAGTTTCTGTAGCATGATTACTCACCCCCCAGATAGGACCGCTCGATCCCAAGAATCACTTTGAGTGATGTGGAAATCACGCCCAGGGCAATCCCAATGAGAATGGCTCGCTGGCCGGCCTGGTTCACCACCGACATGATCCAACCGCTCAACTCGGGAATGGTGGCCCAGTACATGGATTCGGGCATCCACGCCGTGAGCCAATAGCCCACAAAGGTTCGTCCCAAGAGAATGATCAGGGCAGCGGTGAGAAGGAGGGTGGCCTCGGTGTTCTTGGCCCGGAAGGCGCGGTAGGAAGCCGATGCTACGAAGAAGGCCAGAATCGAGAACATGGTGGACTGTAGGGGAGTGAAGAAGGAGTCGTAGCTCACCGCGAACCAAGAACCCGGGGTGTCTACGGAACCGGTTAGACCTTCGGGGTTGCCGATTTTAAATACACCGGCGAGGAGCACGAACAGGAACCCGACGATGGTAACGACGCTGTAGCCCCAGCCCCTCTTCTTCCGAGAGATTTTCTCAAGGTGGATCTTCAGTAAGTTACCGCCGCCTAAGATGAAGGCGAAGGCGGCAATAATATTGAAATACTCCGAGAAGTCCCCGTTCAGTTTTCCGAATGGATCGTGGGGGACGTACAGAGCGGTGACAAGAATGGCTCCAACAATTCCAGTAACAAGGACGGGAAGCCAAACGCGAATAAACATGCTTTACCTCCTATCCTGCCGAAGAGCTGAAGATTTTGTGAAACCAGTCCATGGCTTCCGACATGCTGCCGTCGGTGGCGCCATTGATGGTGGCGATAATGCTGCCCACGAGAATCGCCAGCATGGCAAAGGCCTTACCCGCGTCTTGTCCCCGAAGACTTCCAAGCAACTTGGGGTCTTGGCTGAGGTAGGCGCTAGCCGCGAACAGCTCTTCACCGATCAGGGTGTAGTCGCAAGCCGCGACGAAGAACGGGAGCTGGGTTGGTTGCGCCGTTCCCGCAATCTGGATGGCACCCACTGAGTTTCCGGTCTCAGCCAGAATGAGCGACTCCGCGTAGAAAGCTCCCATGTAGATACAAGTGGCTGGTTTTTCGCGGACGATGTAACCGTCGGCGTAGGCCACGTAACCGAACTGTTCGTCGGTAACGTAGTAAATACTGTTCTCGCTGTAGAGATCGGGGCGGCCGGTACTGAGGTAGGCTTCCTTCACTGTTTCACGAGCTGTGGTCATGACCAGCGAGCGAGCGGTGGGAACCTCCAGGTGGGTTTCATACTCAGCCGCCTTCTTTGCGACGGAGTAGAGAATGGTCATACCCGCAACCGTCTGGACGTTGTCCAAATCTTGGATGCCGGGGATGTAC
>JABDJR010000326.1 GCA_013003415.1 Candidatus Eiseniibacteriota bacterium
ATCATGTACTGACCAAAAATAAACGTTTGGGCTCCTAACAAACGACCTGCTTGCACGGCTTGTTTTGGGTCGGCAAATCCGGACCGCGAGATTTCTAGTTCGTTGAGGATGTTTTTGATGCGCTGACGATCCACAATTTTGAGGTCAGTCGCCTCCGCCAAGTCCGCACCCACGGTGTGAACCAAAGCGCGCGCAAAAAGCGAGTAGTCATAATCTTTGTACTTGCCTTGGAAAATCGAGTTGTCCTCGAAATCTCCAATCGCGATGGTATTGATGTCCATAGGGGCGTCATTGCCGTCAGCGAAAACGCTGTCTCGTACCAGGTGATACAAATCAATCACGGGGGGTGGATAGGAATAGTCCGGCGAGAAGCGTGCGGAACCGTCGAGCTCGAGCATTCCGGCGATGGAGTCTTTGGCTCGCCGGGTTTGACGCATGGCCACATGCGTGCACGTCACGCACTTAAAGACACCGACTTTGGTTGCGAGAGCCTCATCCGAACCCAAAAGTTGGGCCGCGTGGTCGAGAGCCTGCTCATACTCCTGATTGCGATAGGCTTCGCAGGCGCTGTTTGACAGATCCTCAAGAGAATCCGCAGGAATGGCTGCGGGTGTTGTACAGACAAAAGCGGCTGCGATCGTAAGTAAGGTCAGCTTTCGTGAGAAAGACATGGGACCTCCCCAATTTTCCGGTACTGAACTACGGACTGGCGATCACTTTGCCCAATTTGTAGTTGAGTACCAACTTTGAATTCTTGTCCCCAGGCTTCACTTCGTATTGTATCACCCGATCAACGGGGATGCGGGAGTTCACAACGCGGAACGTATGGACCCCCTCGGATAATACGGTTCTGAAGTTTCCAGCTGTATTCCTGGCTCGGGGATCTCCGTCTAGGTAAACCTCGGCCCAGGCGGGTTTGGTGCTAATGAGATAGGTTTTTTTGAACTTTTCTCGCGGCGTCGAGGTTTTGGTCGGCGTCTGAGTTTTAGTTTTGGTTTGGGGCGGGGTCGTGCTGGTTTGAGTTTGTGGTGGCGGTGTGTTTTCAGCAAGCTGTCCAAAATCCAACTGAGCTTGGGCTCCTCGGCGAAGGTTCATGCTTCGTTCCTGCGACTGGAATCCACCCTTCGTAACTTTGATGCGATAGCTCCCCGGGTCGAGCTCGGTCAGGGTCGCCGGAGTGACGTTATTGGTTCGCGTTCCGTTTAGATAGATACGAGCCCCGGTCGGGTCCGAGCTAACCGTGACCTCGGCCGTTTGCACGGCTTCTGACTTCAAGGTGACTTGATGCGGGTACGGTTGCAAGCCGGCCTCTAAAAAGAAGCGACTGCTGTCGGGCAACATGCCGCTCATGCTCAATACAATCTCGGCCTCCCCGAGAGGAAGGTCTTCTAAGATCGTGTCGGTTGTGCCCTTTTTCTCTCCGTTAACAAAGATGTCCGCCCCAGGTGGGGTGGAGCTGATTTCTAGCGAAGCTGTTTGCAAAGACTCGTTGTCGATCCGATCGGCGCGGAAGAAGAGGCTACCCACGTCGTAGTCCTCGTCGCGAAGGGTGTAGGACGAGTTCTCAAAAAGATAGCGGGCGGTTTCTGTGTCCTCTTTTTTTAAGCGAAACGTTACTTCGCCCTGGCTTCGATCCGGACTGATGGTAACCACGCCTTGAGCGTCGGTCGTTCCCAACAGGTTGTTGGTCCCGGATTGGCGAATCTCCACGCCTTCCACGGCTTGGTTGCTTTGATCTTTAATCGTAATGCGCACACCACTATCGCTACCGCAACCGGCGGCGAGCAGGGTGAGCCCCAAGATGAAAAGAATCCTGAGCGGTGTTTTTAATAGCAAGGTACGGGTTTCAGCACGCATGGTTTGAGTGTGAGAAAACGAAGGGGTGGTGTCAACCGGATAGAATCTAGAGTTCGGCCCGTGCGGCTGGGCTGAGGTCGGGGAGGGGCGCGCCCTTCAGATCTAACTCGGGGAGGGCGAGGACAAACCGGGAACCCGTGCCTGGAAACGTAATGGTGGATTTTGGCCAATCCAGAAAATCGAAGGACACGCTATCCACGACCTTACCCGTGGTTTTGCTGATCTCAGAAAAGCGGAGCTGCGTTTCCGGAACGACCGGGAGTTCAAATTCTTTCCCGGGGCCCAACCGGGCTGTGCCTCGAACTTGCGATCCCGAGCGCAACATGGAAATGGCGAGATCGCTTTGATTTGGGGCACTGAGCACACGTCCGGCCAAGGTTTCCGGCGGTGAGGTGCTGAGTTCGCGATAGCGTCGATAGGTGCTTTCGATTTCTTGGTAGGCCTGGGAGCCGCGATGCCAGGGTCGCCGGACAACGCTGAGATTTTTTTGGAGATCCTGCGCCAGTTCATCGGCTCGTAAAACTCTGTGCAGCAAGCCTTTACTATTCCAATCCTGCTGTACCTCAGCGTAGCCATCGACCAGACTCTCCACTTCGGGGATACCGGCACGAATATCACGAGCCATGGTTTTGCGATGAGCGGCCACCCCCGGGACCCAATTGGTCCAGAGGTTACCTCGCTCTAGGTTTTCAGCCACGGTTTTGATGGGTGTCCCCGGATCACGGAAGAGCACTTTCTTGGTGCCGAGGTTGAACTGGTGGGCAAAGGCCAGGCTTCCTAATAAGCTGATTATGCCTAATATTAAGACAAGTTTGGGGAGGGCACTCCCGCCTCCGGCAGAGGGAGATTCGTGGTCGGCCCCAATAGGTAAGGTGGCATCGTCGGCTTGCTGCCACAGCCAAACCCCGAGAATCCTGGCTAAAGTACCACCAAGACTTAAGTTAGGGGTGATTCGACTGCTCACGGTTCGCTCTGTGAACTCGTGGTCGTGGGGGTCAGGGCTTGTTCAAGCCGATGAAGCTCGCGTTTGGGCATGATGATGGCAACAGCCAGAGCAGCACCCAAAAGTAGGAAGGCGAGGATGAGAAGAATCATCCCGCGGCGGCTCCCGCTTCCGCTTCGCCGGGGTGTCATCAGGGAATCGTAAGGGTCTGCCAACCTGTTTGCTCCGGGTATTGGTCCTTGGAAACGGCCGGTGAGTCTTGACCTAAGCCGTTAGTATGTTTGATAGTACAAGCCCTCATGAAGAGGGTCAAACTTGGGGCAATTGTTCCCAAGGGGTCCTTAAGAAACCAAGAAAAAGCAATCGAGGTACCTCTGCCATGCAGTCCGATGGAAACCCTCCTTCCTCGGGGGGATCGGCAATGCCCGAATATATGGTGGCCGCATTGAAGCCGCTGCTCGAACAGGCCGGAGCCGATCTAGAGATCGCAAAACGGCCAAACGAGCTTCAGGCGGTGGCCACCCGTATGAGGAATCTCAATCTTCTGCTCGCCTCCTTCGTCTTGGATATGTCGCGAGGCATGGAGCAGTTTCGCAAGATTTACGGTCTTCCCAGTGGCAATCCAGTAGACGAAAGCTCTGAAGAGAAGCTTTTGAAGCGAGTTCTTTCCGGAGCGGAGGGCGATGCGGCACTGAATGACCTAAGAGACACACTTCAAGATCTCAAGTTGCACCACGCTGCCCTCTTGGAGGGCTATCAACAAGCGACGCACATTGGTTCAGCCGAGATCTTGCGCCAACTCGACCCGCTTTCCATGGAGCGAAAGCACAGAGATTCTTCCATTAAGGTCGGGTTCATGAAACTTCCCAGCAGCTTCAAGCCCGTGATGATGCAGGTGATTTGGGAAGAGTTTATTGATCGTTTTAGAAAGCTTCGAAAGTTAGAACCCAACGACTACGAAAAGTTCTTTCGCGATGGGTTCCGCGAGGGTTATCAGAAATTCCGGGAATCTAGATCAGGGCCGCGTCCGGCCGAAACCGGCACGTCAGGAGAATAGGAGAGAGGTTTGATCGGAAGGCGTTTTGTTTTATTCAGTTTCTTGTTGATCGCGGCGGCAACTCTGGTCGGTTGTGGCGGCGGTGGTGGCCCTAAAGTGGAGCAGTATACGTTCCGTTTCACGGGGGCAGAGAATTTAAATAACTGTAGTAGCGATTTCGCAAACACCTTGGTGGTGCGTGTCTACCAGCTAAAAAGCGATGAGCAAATCACCATCGCTGACCTCGCCGATCTGTGGCAAAGCGACGAGGAGCTGGGTGCCGATTTCGTGCGCAAAGACGAGGTTGTTGTTGTTCCCAACGAGCAGCAAGAGCTTGAGGTCCTGGCCGGTGGGGACGTGAAGTTCCTGGCCGTGGTGGGGAACTTTTGCGAAACCGACGGAGATTGTTGGCGTTGGATCTCTCCCATGGAAGGACTCGATTCCACCATCAAGATTTCCTGTGGCGCCACTTGTTTGAGTCAGAGTAATTAAAGCACTCGTCGAATCAAAAGAACTCGTCTGAAAGGATTTGGGCATGAGCAAGCGGGCCCGCGTAAATTGGAATGAGGGGTTGTTACTGACGCCTCAACACATGCAGCATCTTGAGACGTACAACGAAGAGACCCGAGCTGAACTTTTCCAAGCGAGTCGTCCCTTCAACTTCGGGTTCTCAAGCCTCCAGCTGGACAGCACCGCCATCGAGAACGGTCAGATCGTTGTTTCTTCTGCGTCGGGCGTGACACCCTCTGGTGTCGCATTCTCTTTTCCCGAGCGCGACTCGGTGCCTCCCGGCCGCAACTTGGAGAAACACTTCCCGCTCGAGGAGTCGAGTCTTCCGGTTTATCTGGGGATTCGGGTGCATCGCTCCGGGGAGCGTCAGGTCTCCGACGGGGACGACGTTCGCTACCAACCTGGTTTGGTCTCGGTAACCGATGCCTCCTCCGGAGAGAATCCCAGAGATGTACAAGTCTGTTTCTCCAAAATGAAGCTCTTGTTTCCTGGAGAAAACCTTGGGGACTATGACTACCTTCCCGTGGGCGAAGTGGTTCGGAAACCTGAAGGTGGATACCAGTACAGAGACGACTTCGTGCCGCCATGCATTCAAATTGCGGCGTCCCCGTTTATTCAAAAAGTGCTGAATCAGCTATTGGAGCTTCTGGTTGCCCGGTCAAAGTCTCTGAGCGATCGCCGTCAGCACCGCGGCCAGGGAGTTGCTGAGTTTAGTAAGGACGACGTGGCTGGCTTCTGGCTTTTGGGTTCCGTGAACGGGTTCATTCCGATTCTGTCGCACTACTTGCGGTGGAAGAACAATCACCCGGAAACCGTCTACACCTCGGTGGCTTCTATGGCGGGCGTGCTAACCACCATGAGCGATCTTGAGGTGCGTGATACCCCTCACTATGACCACGAGAACCTAGGAGAAACCTTCACGGCTTTGTCGGAACGTCTCCCCAAGATGCTCAAAGAGGTGTTGCCTCAGAACTACACGCGCATCGCCCTTACCGAACGCGATCAGCATGTTTCGGTTGGCGACATCAGCGACGAGCGTCTTTTGGATCCGGCCTACGGGTGGTACTTGGGTGTGTTCTCAACCATGCCGGCCACGGAGTTGCAGTCGCGATTCCCCGACCTGGTTAAGATCGGCCCGCCGGAGCAAGTCGATTTTCTTATTGCGAACGCGCTCAAGGGAGTTGAGGTTCGTCATATCACCACCCTTCCTTCGTCTCTCCCCATTCAAGCCGGCTACAGCTACTTCCAAGTAGAACGCCATGGCGATGTGTGGGGGTTGGTGGCGGGGGCGAAGTCCATTGCCTTCTACACGCCGCCCGAACTTCCGGGTACCAAGTTAGAACTCATTGCCTTGAAAGGCTAGGTCATGGCGTTTAAGAACCCATTCAAACGCGGGCCCAAACCCGCTTCGGCGCCTGTTCCTAGTGAGCAGGCTGCCGCCGTCGAAGAAAAACACCGAACCCTTTCCGAGCTTGCCGCAGACATTTTTAGTTTGGTGCTTACTCTGCGCGTCAACACGGACTTCGGCGACCCCACCGAAACACGCCAACGCATTCACCGCTTGTTTGAGGTTTTTGAAAACGAAGCCGCCAAGCAAGGGGTGACGGAAACGGCGATCGCCGATGCCAAGTTTGCCATTGTGGCTTTGCTCGATGAGGGCATCTTGAATTCCCAATGGGAGGGTAAAGACCAGTGGCGCATCATGTCCTTACAGCAAGAACTCTACAAAATGAATATTGCCGGCGAAGAGTTCTATCGTCGCCTCGATAAGCTCCGGGAAAACATTGGCGCCAATCGAGACGTGGCTGAGGTTTATTTCGATTGCTTGTCCCTCGGCTTCGAGGGGCGATTCAAACTTTTTGGCCGAGAGAAGCTCGATGCGCTTATCGCCGATCTCTCCAAAGAACTTGCTGCAGGAAAGGGTTGGAGCATGTCCAGTCTTTCTCCGCGCTGGCGACGGCCAGACGACTTCTCTGAATCCGTGGGGGAAGGGGTTCCGGTTTGGGTTACGGCCCTATTTTTCATACCGGGGGCTGCTTTGTTAGTGGTTCTCTTTTCCTTATTGGCGCGTAAGAACGCCAGCGCCACCGCCGAGAAACTTCGGGAACTGGTTCAGACCATCAGCTAGAGAGGCTCTTGATTTATGGGTTCGTACATCGGCATGTTGCTCAATCCCAAAGCCTTAATTTCGGGTGGAGCCATTGGTCTTATTGTTCTCACGATTTATGTTGGCCCTCAATTGGGGCTGTCTTGGCTTCTAATCGGGATCATCATCGCCGCCATTCTGGCGATTTGGATCACCATTCTGGTTGTTACTAAGCTCAAAGCCAACAAAGCAGCCAAAGATCTTGAGGACTCGCTCAATCAGCAGGCCGAAGATCAAATTCAAACCGCTCGCCCCGGTCGCGAAGCCGAGATAGAAAAACTTCGCGACAACCTAAGCGAAGCGGTCACCGCTCTTAAGACTTCAAAGGTTGGAAAAGCGGCCGGCGGTTCTGCGCTTTACGTTTTGCCCTGGTACATGATTATCGGTCCCCCTGCCTCGGGGAAAACAACGCTTCTCTCGAACTCCGGACTGAACTTTCCCTACCTCGACCCAAGCCGCAACCGTCCGTCGGTTCGTGGTGTGGGTGGTACGCGGAACTGCGATTGGTGGTTTAGTGACGAAGCGGTGATCTTGGATACCGCCGGGCGCTACACGCTTCCCGTCGAAGCTGATGACTCGAAAGAGTGGATCGAGTTCCTGAAGCTCTTGCGTGACAAGCGCGGAAAGAAACCCATCAACGGACTCTTGGTGGGCGTCTCCATTCAAGATCTACTGAGCGGGGAAACCGAGAACGTTGAACAGCACGCCAGCAAGATTCGCTCCCGCATCGACGAACTGATCGAGAACCTCTCGATCAGCTTCCCCATCTATCTTGTGTTTACGAAGTGCGATCTTATCCGAGGGTTTGTGGAGTTCTTTGGAGACCTCTCTAAGAACGAGCGCGCCGAAGTATGGGGGGCGACGTTTGCTCGCGACCGCATCAATCATGAGAGCGCGGCCCAAATGTTCGACTCGGAGATGGATGGGCTCACCACCGCGCTACGAAGCTCGCGCATTCCCCGTCTGGCTCAAGAGGCGGGCGCCGAGAATCGCCCCGACATCCTCTTCTTCCCCTTGCAGTTTGAAGCTCTGCGTCGTCGTCTCAGTATCTTTATTGAAACGCTGTTCAAAGAGAATCCCTACCAAGAGAAGCCGATTTTCCGCGGCTTCTATTTCACTAGCGGAACTCAAGAGGGTCGCCCCATTGATCAGGTGATCAACGCCATGCTCACCGGCTTTGGCATCGACAAGACCGAAGAGGGGATGTACCTCGAGCCCACACAAACGAAGAGTTACTTCATCGAGAACGCCTTCAGCAAGGTCATGTTCCCCGATCGGCACATCGCCGGGCCATCGCTGGAACGTGAGCGCAAGAAGCGGGGTCGAAGGGTCAAAGTCTTTGCTGCGGGTTCTTTGGGGCTCGTGGCCTTGTTCGTGGGAATGTTCTTCCTGTCGAACTTGAATCGTCAGCTCCTCAAAGATGTGAGAGACGTTGGGGATGAGTCGGCAGCGATTGCGGAATCGCAAAGCCAAGAGCTTTCCTTAGAGAACCTGAAAACGATCGACCGCTTCCGGGGCAAGCTCGAAGAGATGGAGCGTAAAGGAGCCTCGGTTTCCAAGGCTCTCCTCTTGGGTACGTTCCAGGCCGACAAGGCTCTCGACGATGGGCGACGTCTTTACCTTGGCGTTTTCAACAAGGCAATTCTGCAGCCTTCGGAACCGCATTTTGTTCGGAACCTCCGGAGTCACGAAGACTCTCTAGGGGTGAGTTTCGATCAGTACTACCAGTGGTATCGCACATGGCGCATTGTGCTCGATCCCGGCGAACGGCTGAAGCCTAAGGATGTGCCTTCGGTGGCCAGTCAACTGAGTGACTTCTGGGAGCAGCGAGCGGCAGACATCGACACGGACAACCAACAGAAAGAGTATCGAGACCTGATGGAAAATCAGGTGACTTTTGCTTCCCGGTACCCGTCACTCATGGCCGAGCTGCAAGTGGCGCCCAGAGACAGTGATGTGCAGGATCAACTCTTTAAAGCCGCCGTGCGTCGTTACTGGAACGCGGATACGGTTTATCCGGCCCTCAGTAATCTCGAAGTCAATGTCGAAGACATCTCCGTGGCATCCATTCTCAAGGGCAACCTGGGTGTGGCTGGAAACGTGGCCGTGCCTGGTCTCTATACGAAAGAGGCCTGGGAAGGGCCGGTGAAGGAGTTCCTCGATCGCCTCGATGGCTACCGAGAAGATTGGAGTCTCCAACGGGCTTACAGCAGCGATCCCCCTTCCTTGCGAACCCAACTTGTGGCGCGTCACTCCGATGAGTACATCAACCACTGGACGAATTTCTTGGGTGGGGTAGCGGTGACTATCGACAAAGATGGAACCAAAGATTTCTTAGAGCGATCCTCAAAAGAGGGAGCGCCCCTGCTCAAGATCTTGCGTCAGGTCAAAGACAACACGGCCTTTGCTGCCTCCGATCCGGACTTGGAACCGGTCGCAAACGCCTTCGCACCGGTGCAAGAGTTCTTCCAAAAACCAGGCGTGAATCCTTTCCGCTTTCTCCGTAAGAGCGAAAACGATGTTGTGCTTCAAGAAGAATACATTGAGAAAGTAAAGGCGGTGGCCGACAGTTACTCTCCCGATGGCGGCGACTCTGGACCCATTAGCGATCTTCAATCGTGGGTGCGAATTCAGATTCCGGAAGATCAAGCCAACTCGGTGACCACCGAGCTTTCACGCCTTTTACAGTTGCCGGCATCCTCGGTGTCCGGTGTGCAAAAGAAAGCGGCTGCGGGTGAGGTGAATGAGGCCTGGTCTGATCTAGTGCGCGAGTTCAATGAAACCATGCGAGGGAAGTATCCCTTTGCCAATGCCTCCCGTGCCGTCTCTTTAAACGATTTCGAAAGTTTCTTTGGGAACGGCGGCAAGATTCAAAGCTTTTACGATGAACAGCTGTCGGGTTTAGCCAGTGAGGATGGAACGCCTCGTTCGGATGCTGCGGTTAAGATCTCCGGCTCCATGTCTTCCTTCCTGAGGAAGGCTTATCGCATTCGCCGCACCATGTTTGCCGGTGGAGGCGGTCCCGATTTCAGCTTTAGCCTTCAGGCGAGCGGGGGTCGAGCTCCGGCGGGCTCGGGACTTTCGGTTCGTCAAATGCGATTCGAAATGGGTGGCGAGCAACTGTCATGGCAGGCAGGTCAACGCATCCCGGTTGAGTTCCAATGGCCGGGTAGTCAAGCTTCCAAAGGGGCCTCCGTGCGGCTCACCGCTCGTAAAGGCTCAGACACCATCACCTTTGAGCCTAAAGAAGCTCGAGGGGAGTGGGGTCTTTTCCGGCTCGTCGATCAGGCCAAAACCAGTGGCTCGGGAGGCAAGGTCACCATGCAGTGGACCTTGGACTCCGATGAGTCCCCCATGGATGTTGTCTTTGAGGCCAAAGTTCCGGGTTACAACCCCTTCGCTTCTGGATTTTTCCGACTCAGTATTCCGTCAAAAGCAACGCAGTAATTCAACTGGAGCACCATGAGCCAAACCGTGCAATCGCTTAGCTATTTTGGGAAGACCCCACAAGCGGCCGATTTTGTGGTTCATCATCAGGACCGCGAATCCGGGGTGGCGTTCCAAAACTGGCTCATCGACGGCATGGCCATTGCGCGGGAGCGCCTAGGCGATCGTTGGGAGGCTCTCTATGAGGCTTTACCCTCCTTGCGCTTCGTTTATTGGAAAGGAAGCCCCGATGAACTTCTGGTGGGTTCTCTGGTCACGAGTAAAGATGAAAGCGGACGTCGGTTTCCTTTGAGCGGCTTTTGGGAGATCAACTATGAACACGTGGAGTCTTGTCGATGGAATCTCCCCGTGCACTACGATGGCCTGTTCCGCGAGGTCACGAGTCGGCTACACCCTCATCGGGAGGCCGATCACAACTTGTCCCTAAAGACCGAAGTTGAAACTTGGCCGGCTCCCGATAGCCTTTCCAATCCGGAGAACAGTTCCATTGGAAACCTGAAAGTCGGTGACATCGACGCTGCCTTTGGCCAGCCCTGGGTTGAGCGGGCCTCGATCAACCTGCTTGAGTTGTCCTTTCGCGTGCGTCGCTGGGCGGGCTGGGTTCCCGATTTTGGATTGCGCTTTCCTCTGCCGCCCGAAGGGCCACTCTATTTACCTACGCTTCACTTCTGGCTCCAACTGACCCGCATCACCATGGGGGAAGGAACTGGAGTTCCCAATCTTTTGTGGACCGAGGCGCGTTCGGTACCGGGGTTTATCGACGTTTACTATGCAACGCCAAGTCCCGTGGCAGCGCTTTTTCTCGTTGCTCCTGATTTAGAGGGGGACTCGGTTTACCCTGTGCATGAGGAAGATTCGCCCCGAGTTCACCTCGATACGAACGAGGGAAGGGCCGTCATTGGACAGGTCCAAGACAAAGACACGAGTTTGGAGGAGGTTCTACGCCTAGTTTCCACCCATAGTCCGCGTTCTAGTGCTTAGTTAGCTTGCCCAAGGCAAGGGCCTAGACTAAACTCCTAGGACCTTCAAATCCTGGTTTTTTCGGCCTTTAGGGGGAGATTCTCCTCCCGGCCAAACTTCATGAATAAGGCAGAATCTCCTGCCCAAAGAGACCCACTCATGAGCATAGATGTCGAAAAACTGATCCAACCTCTATCCGAGGAGTCCCCGGCAGGGGAAAACCTGGAGTACGACAACGCCTTTACCACCATGGAGCGTGAGGCGGAGGGGAAGCCCGAGCAGCAAATGGGCGATTCCGTGGTCGAGGCCGAGGGTCCGAACTGGAAAGAGGTCAAAACCCATGCGCTCGACGTTCTAGAGCGAAGCCGCGATATTCGGGCCGTGGTCTATCTTGCCCGGGCGGTTCTCGCAACCGAGGGGGTGGCCGCCTTTGCCGATGGTCTCGCGCTGGTTCGCGGATACTTAGAGAATCTTTGGGAGCCCTTTCATCCTCAACTCGATCCCGACGATGAATTCGATCCCACCATGCGGGTGAATGCCCTCTCCGCAATCGCCGATGCAGACGCCACGGTCAAAGAATTTCGTGAGGCGGCCCTCGTAACCTCCCAAGTCATGGGCAAATTCAGTTTGCGCGATGTCGAAATTGCAAATGGCACCACGCCGGCACCGGCCGACCCCGAGGCCGAGGTCCCCAACATGCAGGCGATCGACGCGGCCTTTCTTGAGGCGGAATTAGAAGGGCTTCAAGCCACTGCCGATGCGGTCAATACGTCCATCGAGCACATGGGAGCGATCGAGGCCAAGGTTGTCGAGCTGGCCGGTGTTCACTACGCCATCGACTTCTTCCCCATGACCAAAGAACTCAAGGCGGCCAATGTTATTCTGTCCGAGCAACTTGCCCGCCGTGGAGTGGGTGAGGCGGTCGAGGGAGAAGCTGCCGTCGGGGCCGACGGGAACCCCATTACCGGTGAGGTGCGCACCCGCGAAGATGTGATGCGGGTTTTAGACAAGTGTTGTGACTACTTTGCGAGGAACGAGCCATCGAGCCCGGTTCCTCTTCTTCTTCAGCGAGCTAAGCGGCTGGTTTCCAAGAACTTCATGGAAATCATGGCCGATCTCGCCCCCTCGGGTGTTGCCGAGGCAGAAGTCTTCCGAGGACTTGACAGTGAGTAACTCGAGGAGTACTAGTAAAGTCGGCGTAAGGCCGTCAATTTCGCCGGGAGAGGTCGTTAGCCCGGTTTCGTCAACTAGGAGTGTATGCTTTGGCTAAGGCAAGTGGACAAAAGTTCATAGCCCGCAACCGGGCTCCCCGCGTTCAAATCGAATACGATGTTGAAGTCTACGGAGCCGAAAAGAAGATCCAGCTTCCGTTTGTCATGGGGGTCCTCGCGGATCTCTCCGGCAAACCTGCCGAGGCTCTTGAACCGGTTGCGGATCGCAAATTTTTAGAAATCGACGTCGATAACTTCGACGAGCGTCTCAAGGCCATGAAGCCTCGAGTCGCCTTCGCCGTTCCCAACGCCCTCACCGGCGAAGGAAACATCAGCGTCGACATTACCTTCGAGAGCATGGACGACTTTTCGCCCGCCGCCGTGGCAAGCAAAGTCGACAGCTTAAACAAGCTTCTCCAGGCTCGTACCCAGCTTTCCAACCTTGTGACTTACATGGACGGAAAGAGCGGTGCCGAAGAACTCATGGCTAAGGTCCTCAAAGACCCCACCCTTCTGCAAGCCCTCGCTTCCTCTGCCAACACCGAAGGTGAAGGCGGCGGCGGAGAAGGTGAATAACTTTTTTTAGGAGAGAAATCTTATGGCTGAAGAGAACCCACAAGCTCAAGGTCAAGAGGCCGAAGCCACTACAATAGATCCGTCCGATTTTTCCTCGCTCCTTAAGAAGGAGTTCAAGCCAAAGTCCAAACGGGCTCAAGAGGCTGTGGAAGAAGCGGTAGCAACCTTGGCTGGCCAGGTGTTGTCCGACACTGCTGTCATCCAAGAAGACGTGATCGAATCGATTAAATCGATTATTGCCGAGATCGACAAAAAGTTGTCCGAGCAAGTGAATCTCATCATGCACAACGATGAGTTTCAAAAGCTCGAAGGTTCTTGGCGCGGCTTGCATCATCTCATCAACAACACCGAGACCGATGAGATGCTCAAGATTCGCGTAATGAACATCAGCAAAAAAGATCTTGGAAAGAACCTTAAAAAGTTCAAAGGCACGGCTTGGGATCAGAGCCCCATTTTCAAGAAGGTCTATGAAGAAGAGTACGGCCAGTTTGGTGGCGAGCCCTACGGCTGCCTCGTTGGCGACTACCACTTCGATCACAGCCCGCCCGATTGTGAATTGCTTGGTGAAATGACCAAGATTGCAGCGGCTTGCCACGCTCCGTTTATTGCGGGCGCCGGACCGTCGCTCATGCAGTTCGATTCCTGGCAGGAATTGAGCAACCCGCGCGATCTCACCAAGATCTTTACCACGCCAGAATATGCTGCCTGGCGTTCCTTAAGAGACTCCGAAGACTCTCGTTATCTCGGCTTGGCGATGCCGCGTTTCTTGGCGCGTTTGCCTTATGGCGCCAAAACGTCTCCGGTCGAAGAATTCGACTTCGAAGAAGATACCGACGGGTCCGAACATGGCAAGTACACCTGGGCCAACTCGGCTTACGCCATGGCTGTCAACATTAACCAGTCGTTCAAGATGTACGGTTGGTGTTCGCGCATCCGTGGTGTTGAGTCCGGTGGTTCCGTTGAAGGACTCCCGGCTCATACGTTCCCTACGGACGACGGCGGTGTCGACATGAAGTGTCCTACCGAAATCGCCATTAGTGATCGTCGTGAGGCCGAGCTTGCTAAGAATGGTTTCATGCCTTTGGTTCACCGGAAAAACTCAGACTTTGCCGCCTTTATCGGCGCTCAGTCTTTGCAAAAACCGGCTGAATACGAAGATCCGGATGCAACCGCCAATGCAAACCTTGCAGCTCGTTTGCCCTATCTCTTTGCCACCTGTCGCTTCGCTCACTATCTCAAGTGCATCGTTCGCGACAAAATTGGTTCCTTCAAGGAACGCGGTGACATGGAGCAATGGCTAAACAACTGGATCGGACAGTACGTCGAGAACAACCCTGCCACCGCAACCGAAGCCGATAAGGCACGGAAACCGTTGGCTGGGGCCGAAGTCGTCGTCGAAGAAGTCGAAGGAAATCCGGGTTACTACAGTTCAAAATTCTTCCTGCGTCCTCACTATCAGCTGGAAGGTTTGACTGTGTCGCTTCGCTTGGTTTCGAAATTGCCTTCGGGCAAAGAGTAGTTTGGCTTTGGGGGGCGGCCTGCCCTACCCCGTTTAGTCAATTCGTGTACCTGTCGCCCCCGATAGGTTGCATTTAGGAAAGGAGATCTGGTCAATGATTCTGTTGAAATTTGCTACAGAGATCAAAGGCGATTCTACTGTGGCAGATCACGTGGCTTGGATCACGTGTGATAGTTTCCAACTTGGTGTTGGGCGCTCCATCAGCTTGAGCGGTGGTGGCGCAGACCGTGAAACGTCGAACCCTTCCTTCTCGGAAGCGACGTTCGCCAAGAGTACGGACATGGCATCTTCGGATTTATTCCTCCAAGCTATTGCTGGCCAAAGCTTGGGCAAGGCCGAAGTCCACTTCATTCAAACCGGCGGCACCGAGGCCAAGGGTCAGATTTATCTGATTTATGAGCTCGATGAAGCCATCGTTAGCTCCTACTCGATCTCGAGTGGTGGCGAGCGTCCGAGTGAATCTTTCTCCATCAACTTTGTGAAAATCAGCATGCAGTACAATGCATTCGATGGAAAGAAGATCACGACCGGAACCCCGAAGAAGTGGGACCTCAAGAAGAACGAGGTCTACTAGTCCCATGGGCTCCAAAGGCGGTGGGAACAACCCACCGCCTTTTTTTTAAGGCGGTTCTTTCTAACTCGCCTTCCCTTTTTTCGCCCCACCTAGCGGGCACCCCGAGGGATCCATGTCAGCCGACGAAAAACTCCAAGCTGGTGAAATTAACGAAGCTCTCAATGAGCTCAAAGATCAAATACGCAAAGATCCTTCCGATCCGAAACTACGCGTATTTATGTTTCAACTTTTTGCCCTCACCGGCGATTGGGGACGGGCCCTAACCCAACTCAATGTAGCGGGGGAGATGGACCCGATGGCCATCGCCATGATGCAGGTGTATCAAAGCACGCTTGGTTGCGAGAGTCTTCGCGCCAAAGTCTTTGAAGGGGAAAAGAGCCCTCTGTTGTTCGGCAAGCCGGAAGAATGGCTCGCTTTGGTTCTTGATCAAGCGAAACGAGCAGGTCAAGGGCAGCACGAAGAAGCGGCTAAGATCCGCGAGCAGGCATTTGAGGCGGCTCCCGCAACGTCGGGCACCATTCTGGTGGGCAAGGAAGCTCCCGAAAAAGACCCCGACGGCAACGAACCCGAGGGCGAACCGTTCGAATGGATTGCCGACGCCGATCCGCGAATGGGTCCTACCATCGAAGTCATTATGAACGGGAAGTACTACTGGATTCCCTTCAACCGAATTCGTCGCATTGATATTGAACCGCCCGCCGATCTTCGCGACTTGGTATGGGCACCCGCACACTTTGAATGGGCCAATGGTGGCGAAGCGGTTGGGTTTATCCCTACGCGCTACCCCGGCTCCGAAGCCTCCGACGATCACGCCATTCGCATGGCGCGGAAAACCGAGTGGGTTTCTCCGGCTGAAGACGTGTACTTGGGCATGGGCCAGCGCATGTTGACCACGGATCAGGGGGACTATCCACTTCTTGAAATTCGCCGCTTGGTGTTAAACGTAGAAGCCGAGCCGGACGACGGCAAGAACGGAGCCGACACCGAAGCCAATGGCTGATCTCACTAACCAGGAACGTCTTCAGCCTTCACTCCTCGATCGTCTTACCGACGACGAGCCTCACAAAACGGTTGAGTCTCGTGACAAACGCGTTTTGTCCTTAAATCGCCTTCGCGATAGCGTGATGCGCGATCTGGCTTGGCTTCTGAACACCGGTTGTTTGGCTCAGCTCGAAGATCTTGAGGACTACCCTGAAGTACAGCATTCGGTTCTGAACTACGGCATGATCGACTTGGCTGGCGGCATGCTTTCCAGTACCGATGTTAAGGCGGTGGAGAAGAGCCTGAAACAGGCGCTTCTCGACTTTGAGCCGCGCATTAACCGCGACACGCTTCGTATTCGAGTCACCAAGGCCGACGATGTCATGAACAAGAACGCGGTGACCTTTCATATTCAGGGAGAGTTATGGGCTCAACCCGTGCCTCTTCGTCTTTTCTTGAAGACCGATGTCGATATCGAGACCGGAAACGTTCGGGTAACCGACGAAGATGGTCGGGTGGTGGAAGCGTAAGAGGGATGACCAAGTATGGATCCTAGACTGCTCAAATACTACAACCAGGAGTTGCAGTTCCTGCGCGAAAGCGGGGGAGAGTTCGCCAAGGACTATCCCAAAATCGCCGCGCGACTGGGACTCGATGGGTTTGAGTGTGCCGATCCCTATGTGGAACGGCTCTTAGAGGGTTTTGCGTTCCTCACTGCTCGCGTGCAACTCAAACTCGACGCCCAGTTTCCCCGCTTCACTCAGAATCTGCTACAAACCGTTTTTCCGAACTACATTGCTCCTACCCCGTCCATGCTAGTAGCGCAAATGCACCCGGATTCCGGGGAAGGATCCTTGGCCGATGGAGTCAAGGTTCCTCGCGGGAGTTCGCTGAAGAGTCAGGTTGGGAAGGGTGACCAAACCGCCTGCGACTACCGCACCTCTCAAGATGTCACTCTGTGGCCCCTCGAGGTGGCGGAGGCCGAGTACTTCAGGTACACGGGAGCGGTGGCCTCGGTCGACATTCCGCCCATCGACGGCGTTAAAGCCGGTATTCGCATTCGACTCAAGACCACGGCCGGGCTGACTTTCAACCGGCTGTCCCTCAACAGCCTTCGCTTCTATTTGCGCGGGCTCGACGAGATCCCTATGCATCTTTATGAGCAGTTCCTCGGGAACTGCTTGGGCTTCGTGGCGCGACCCACAAAACTCCCGGCTAAGTGGCATGTGGTGGGTAAGAAGGACGGCGTGAAGCGGGTTGGTTTTAGCAACGACGAAGCCATGTTGCCGGCGAAGCCCAGTGGATTCAGTGGGCATCGCCTTCTGCACGAGTACTTTGCTTTTCCTTCGCGGTTCATGTTTGTGGATGTTGAAGGTTTGCGGCCTGCGGCGGCACAGTGCGACGACACCGAGATGGATCTGCTCATTCTTTTCGATCGCAGCAACCCTGCTCTCGAAGGAAAAGTCGAGGCCGATCAGTTTCTTTTGCACTGCACCCCGGCCATCAATCTTTTCCCAAAGAAGGCCGACCGCATCCACCTCAACGACAAAGACTATCAGTACCACGTTTTGCCCGATCGAACGCGTCCCATGGACTATGAGGTCTATGATGTGACCGGCGTGACCGGATACGGCAGTGGTGCCGAGAAAGAGCAAACGTTCCTACCGTTTTATGCGGTCCGTGACATGAACAACTTTTTGGACCATCGAGCGTTCTTTTGCATGCATCGTGAGCCGCGGCAGCTTTCGGCAAAACAGAAGGCCTCCGGTCCACGATCGAGCTATGTGGGGAGCGAGGTGTATCTGAGCTTGGTCGACAGTCGAGAGGCGCCCTTCCGCTCCGACCTACGCCAGCTGGCCACCAACACCTACTGCACCAACCGAGATTTGCCTCTCCAGATGCCGGTGGGGATTGGTCGCACCGATTTCACCATGGGGGCGGGAGCGCCCGTCGATTCCGTGCGTGTTGTATCGGGCCCCACACGGCCCAGAACTCCCTTTGCGTTTGGGGAACAGGGCTGGCGTTTAGTAAGTCATCTGTCCCTGAACTACATGTCCCTTGTCGACAATGATGAAGTCCAAGGAGCCGCGGCCTTGCGGCAACTCCTTGGGTTGTACGGTGACGTAAGTGAAGCCGCCACCCGTAAGCAAGTCGAGGGGTTGAAGTCGGTGCAAGCGGCTCCCATCACCCGCAGACTCATGTCCGATTTTGGCGTGTCCTATGCCCGAGGCATGGAAGTGACGGTGAACCTAGACGAGGCGGCCTTCGAAGGTAGTGGCGTCTTCTTGCTTGGTGCTGTGCTCGATGAGTTTTTCTCACGATATGTCGCCATCAATTCCTTTACAGAGACGGTTATTCGAACTTTAGATCGAGGTGAAGTGGCACGATGGCCAGCCCGCATCGGCAAACAGACCATTCTTTAAACGAAAAGCTCAAAGAGCTTTCCGAGCATCCTTACCGCTTTCGCTTTTATCAAGCGATGCGGTTGCTTGAGGCTGCCTACTCAAAAGAGCCCAAGTTTGGAGAATCCCTTAAGCTCACCGACAACACCATGCGTTTGGGCCAAGAGCCGTCCCTTGCGTTTGCTCCTTCGTCCATTTCCAAGTTTGGAAAAACGAAGGGCGGACGTCCCAAGATGGACGTGTTGTTCTTTGGGGTGTTTGGAGCCAACGGGCCCTTACCCCACCACCTCACCGAGTACGTTCGCGACCGGGTTCGGAACCACGACGATCACACGATTGCTCGGTTTGTAGACATTTTTCATCACCGTGCCCTGGCCCTGTTTTATCGAGCCTGGGCGAACAGTGAGCCTGCGGTGTCCCTTGATCGGCCGGAAGAAGACCGGTTCGATTTGTATCTTGGGGCCCTAGGAGGCTTAGGTCTCGACGGCCTAAAGGAGCGAGATGGCGTTCCCGACTACGCAAAACGCCACTACGCGGGCATTTTGGGGAATGCCACCAAGAATGCAGAAGGCCTAGAAAGTATGGTGAGTCACTTCTTTGGCGTACCGGCGAAGGTGGCTCAGTTTGTGGGACAGTGGATGGATATTCCCGAAGACTCCTGGTGTCGTCTTGGGGGGAGCCCGGAGACCTGCGCTCTAGGAACCACCGCAACCTTGGGTCAGAAAACTTGGGATTTATCGCAAAAGTTCAGGCTGGTCATTGGCC
>JABDJR010000335.1 GCA_013003415.1 Candidatus Eiseniibacteriota bacterium
GAAGAGAGCACCATGTTTCGCCTGGTTGGGCAAATCCGAGAGGCGGACGAACAAGACTCCGAGGCCGGTGTTTTCCTTCAGGCAATCTTCGGGCTCGGACCCCATCGTCCGCATCGTTTCTAAGGAAGCACCATGAAGTTCTTAATGTCACTCCTTGTCGCGGGTGTTTTGTTTGGTGTGGGGTCAGCCTCGGCTGATCAACTCCGTGTGGTTGCGGCTACCAATGATTTGGCTGCAATTGCTGACGCAGTAGGAAAAGACCTCATTGATCTCGAGGTTGTCGCCAGGCCGGACAGGGACCCTCACGCGATTGAAGTTCGTCCCAGTACCATGAGAAAGACGTCGAAGGCTGATATCTACTTGGCCGTGGGACTGTCTCTCGATATGTGGTCGCCAGAAGTGGTGAGGGGCTCAAGAAACCGCGACCTTGTGTTCGTAGATTGTTCGGTCGTGATCTCGCCCCTTGAAATACCCGCGGGAAAAGTTGATGCCTCCATGGGGGATGTTCACCCCGAAGGCAACCCGCACTACTGGCTGGACCCCGAGAATGGGATTCTGCTCGCGCACTTAGTGGCTGGGCAGTTCGCGACCTTAGATCCAGGCAACAGCGACGCATTCTTCATGAACGCCGGAGAGTTTGAAAAAGAAATTCGTCGCCGAATGCCTCTTTGGGATGCAAGGCTGCGCGGACAGGTGTTCCTCGAGTTCCATCAGAGTTGGGTTTACTTGGCCCAGCGCTTCGATATGAAGATCGCCGGACAGATCGAGCCCTTGCCGGGGATTCCACCCAGTGCGCGCCATTTGGCGAGGCTGTCTGAGTTGATTCAGGAAACCAATATTCCGATCGCGGTTCGGGATCACTTTCACAATGAATCTCCGCTGGAGTTCTTAGAGCGGGAAACCGGAATCAAAACCGCGGTTCTCCCTTCCGCTTGCAAGGAGCCCATCGCGGAGAGTTATTTGTCTCATTTTGATGAAGTGGCAGATGTTTTAGGGGGGGAATCTCCCTCCGCAAACGGAGACTCCAAGTGAGTTGGGTTCTGGAACCCTGGACCTACCCCTTCATGGGGTGGGCCCTGTTTTGCTGTCTGATACTTGCCGGGATCCACGCTTACCTAGGCTTTCATATCGTCCGCCGGGGCATTCTCTTTGTGGATTTAGCCATGGCCCAGGCTGCAGCCCTGGGGGCTGCGTTTGGGGTTGTCTTGGGTGTGGAGCACGATACGGTCGAGGAATATATGGTTTCGGTGTTGTTTGCACTCGGGTCTGCGGTTTTCTTCACCGTGGCCCGAAGCAAACGCATTCACCAAGAGGCCATTGTTGCGACGTTCTATGGTTTAGCGGTCGCGGCAACTTTCTTGGTTCTTGAGCATTCGCCTCACGGGATGGAGGAAGTGAAGCACCTCTTTGTGGGACAGGTCCTCACCGTATCACCGTCTCACGTTTTGCTAACTTTAGCTCTCTATCTTGCCGTGGGGCTCGTGTTGTGGCGGATGCATCCTCGGATCACCGCAATTTCCGAAGGCACAGGCTCAGGGCGGCTTGCTGACCTCCTTTTGTTCACCACCTTCGCCTTGGTGGTTACTAGCTCTGTGGGATTAGTGGGTGTTTTGCTTGTGTTTTCTTTTCTGGTCATTCCTTCGGTGGCGGCCCTTTGTATTTCGACTCGGCACGCTTCTCGATTGGCCTGGGGATGGTTCATCGCCGCTTTTTCAAGCGTGATCGGTCTCTACTTATCCTTCCACTTAGACACACTTGCTGAACCGACCATTGTGCTTTGCCTGGGAGCCGCCCTCGTGGTGGCCGTCTTTGCGGGTAGGGCTAGGCGGGCTAAGAGCTAGACGATCTTAGACTAGGCCTTCCGCGCCTTTTCGATGGCTTGCTCCATCACCTTCAACACGCGTTCGGCCACGACGTCGGGGGTATGATGATCCATGACGTACTGTCGGCCGATGGCTCCCATAGTGCCGCGAAGGTTCTCATCCTCCAGGATACGCCCGACGCCTTCCATAATGGACTTTTGATCGGTTCCAATAATGCCCATGCCATGTTTGGCGGTGAGGCCATCGGGATCAAAGTAAGAGACGGTGGGGATGCCGCGAACCCAGGCTTCAAGGAACGTGGTGGGGAATCCTTCCATGCGCGAGGTGTTCAGGAGAATGGTCGCCTTATCGAGATAGGGCTCTACTGCCGGAACCGCACCACAGAACTCAACGTTGGGTAGCTTGGCCGCAGTGTCTCTGGCCTGTTCAAACACATCGGGCTCAGCCCCCGATTGGCCACCCACCATGATGAACTTCGCTTCCGGATAGTTTGCCGC
>JABDJR010000357.1 GCA_013003415.1 Candidatus Eiseniibacteriota bacterium
TCCGTCGCCAGATAGTGAGCAGAAGTCACCATCCCCAACTTTGAATAGCTCAAGCGCTGAGGCCGTTTTGCGTTAGGCTTTCCCAGGTCTGGGGGACCAGAATCGAAAGCAGACGTCATTGGTAAACCCTCATCACTTTAAAATATCTTTTCCCAAGAATTGCGCCAGAATGAGAGTGCGTTGCACCAGGCTAATCCGTTCGACGGCTTCGTTGGGTGTCCCGATATCTCGGGCCACAGGCCCAACACCGCAGAGTGCGGCCGAAGAAGAGGGAACCAACCCCGCCACCGAAGGCCATACGCTGGACTGGTAATGGAGCGGTATTTCCAAATCGGTCGCCACCTTCTCCAACTGTCGAGCCAGGCTGAGGTTTCTTTTTCGCTCGGCCATGGGAGGCCGATCGGAAACAAGCTCTAGCTGCCAACTCATTTCAGACTTCTTGATTCCTGATCGCATACGCGCTTCGACCGCGTCAGCGACCTTTGCATCGGGATAAGTCATCAAAATGGTGGCCACGATACGATGGGGTAAGAGCATGGGAAGTTTCTCGGACTCGATGTTCGTGGTCGAGACCGACACCCGGGCTTTGTGCTTGGTCAGTTGCGCAAACTCTTCAAGTTGAAGCGTTGTCCACCGAAAGGGGTCGGGAGACTTGGCAATTTTTCCCGGTCGTCGAGATTTCCCCTCGACTAAGAATCGATACACCCGCTGACCGCGCCGCTTGGTCACCGTGAACTCCCCCGCGTTTCCGGGTCGCAGCACAAGGACATGTTTAGCGTTCCCCGCCGCTTCGCGTATGGCTTCGCGACTGTAACGTGCATCGGAACCCTCGTCGGTGTAGTACATCACACCTAAGGGAATGCGATTCAAAACCCGGGAGCTGCGAAGGGACCGCAAAGCGAAATCGAGCATGACCAGAGGTGCCCGCGAAGTTCCGATACCGTCGCCATAGAGCCATTCGGGATCGCGACGAAATCGTTGCCTGGGGGTGTGTCGATCGGCCGGCGTATCGAGGTGGCCCACCAAAAGCACACCACCTTCGTAACCCGCCGCCGTTTCCCACAACCAGACCGAACGCTCGTCCCCAATCGAATCATTGCGTTTCAGTTTCAGAGTGGTCATGGTCTTCTCGAGCTGACTGACCGCTTCTTGAATCCCAATGGGATCCGAGCTACGACTTGAAATCCCGGCCCAACGGCTGAGCTGCCGTTCCATTTCGTCGCGTCGCTGTGTGATGTAGCCCGTGACTTTATCGCTGGAGGGCCGCTTTGTTCCCACGAGATCGGGGGGCTCAGGGGTTCCAAAGTATCGCGCGCTGGATTCTTCAACCAAACGATTTACAAACTTGGTGAAGTCGAGCCCTACCGCTTGCGCCCCGATTAAATAGGATCCGTGCTCACCGAGACTGGGAAGGCTGTTGATTTCAAGAATGTAGAGGTTTCCATCTTTGTCCATTCGCATGTCGACCCGAGCACAGTCGTAGCAACCCAAGGCCTGGAAGGCCTTGATGCCCAGTTCCTTGGCTTCCTCTGATTTTGCTTTATCGAGGGGGGCCGGGCACTCGTAGCGAATGGTTCTTCCGCTCTTATTCGTCTTGTCTTCGTAGGTGTAAATCTGAGGGCCTTCGGTGCCGAACATCAACTCGGTGGGAGGGAAGGCCTCGGGAGGATTGTTCCCCAGAAGACCGACATTGACCTCACGCCCCTCAATGAACTGCTCCACGAGAACGGGCTGATGGAACTTGTCAAAGATCACCCCCGCCCCTTCGCGCAACTCTTCTGCGTTGTTGACGACCTTAAGACCAAAGGAAACAGCTTCGTTCTTAGGCTTGACGATGAGGGGGTACTTCAGATCTTCCACGGGGTCGTTGGGGGAATTCAACACGGCAAAGTCGGGTGTAGGTAGGCCGTGCTGACGAAGAATCATCTTGGTGACGACCTTGTCGAGGCACAGAGAGTGCGCCAGCGGCCCCGAGGCGACATACGGAACGCCCACCATCTCTAGGATGCTCGGAACATGCGTGTATCGGGCTTCGCCCTGAATACCATAGGACACGTTGAACACCATGCCCGGCCGCTCTCCCTTAACCACCCGGGGCATGAACTCCCCTAGCCGTTCGACGAGATCCTTGTCTCCCTCAAAGGCCACCACCTGATGGCCGCCTTGGCGAAGCGAGTCGGTGAGTCGCTTGATGGTCTTTAAACCAATGATCTCTTTGTTCGGGCGGCCAAAGAGATTGATGACACTCTTGCTCTGCCTATTATAGACAATGGCAATTTTCACTTTAACTCCGATTTGAGAGACCAAGACACAAATAGACGCTCAACGTACGGACTATAAAGATCGTTTAGTGCAAGCTTTAGCTGTTGCCCCTTTATGGTCGTTTGCTTAGCAGCAAACCCCCAAGTCCCAACCCCACCAAAATCCCCGCAATACCGGTAATGAAGACCAGAACGGCTAAGCTCATATCGACATGCCAGGTCAGAAAACGCAAGGATACTGAAGCGGAGTTTTGAAGGACAAGGATGGCAAGGATAAGGGTGGCGACTAGAGCCAGCACCAGTTTTAGCTTAAGAATGGCTACACCTCCTGGGAACTCCGGGATGGCAAATTGCCACCCCGGAGTTTCATCTTATCGGGCTACCAGAGAAACCGCATTCCCAGATTGACACGGTGCAGGTCGTAAAGATCGATTCCCTGATGTTCCAGGAAATAGATCTGCCGACCGAACTGAGCGTTCAGACCGTAGGCGAGGTTGAGAACTCCCTCGCTCTTCGAACGCCCGTCCTGAGCTTCTGAGAATCCGAGAAACCCGGCCCCCACAGAAAAGTAGGGAGCGAAAGATCCGGAATCGCGAAGACTCCCAAAGTCATACTGCAGGTTGGCCGCCAGCATGTAGGAAGTCGTCCCATCTCCGAAACCAAGCACAAGCTCGGGCTTCAGAGAGAACTTCGAGGTCCGTGTCACGGGTCCGAAGTTAGCCCGGGTCCCGATCACAAACTGGTTCGGCTCGTCGGCGCTTAGACCCAGATAAGGTGAGAGATCTTGGAGACTCCACTGGTAGGCTTCCTTAGGTTGTGTGGAAACCACCTGGCCGTCCTCGGCAACCCACCGACCTTCAGAATCACCCTGAACCACGATCACGCTGGGATCGCGAGAACCATCGCCTTGAGCCGCGTCGGCTTTCTTTAGGTCCTCGACCGCATCCCGCAGAGCTTGTTTTTCCTTCTCCACAGAATTGAGAAGCACTTCTTCCAGACGCTGGCTGACCTTATCGACCACACGGCGCTCGATCAGTTCCATTTCGTTGTCGGAGATGTCTTCTTTCACGGTGGGTTTTGGCTCCGGTTGCTTGATACCCGTCACTCCGAGCCGCTCTAGCTCCTCGCGGAGCGTCTGGCGAAGCAAATCGCGATCGTTCATGCCGGATTGCGAAGGCTCCTGTACAACTTTAGGTGATTCGTCACGGGTCGTGATCGACTGCAGACTCACACCACCAGGCTGACCGTACCGAACGTAAAGCTCTCCAACGTGAGGCACTGGGATAGGAATGATCCGATTCCCGTCCGCCGTGTTGTTGGGCAGCACGTACTGTTGGTAAGCATTCTTCTGGGAATCAGCAGTTGCGCTATCGGCATCGCCCGATTGTTCCGCAGAAGTAGCAGACCCCGACTCCGAGACCAAGGCCTCTTCAGGTGCAGTTGTCGTTGAACCTGTTGTCGAACTAACCTGATCAGCCCCAGGAGGGAAACCTGACGGGTCCGGAGCCGGGCGTCTGACTGGCGTGCTTGCGCCACCAAAGCTGAAGTGCAAACCTGCGCTGTACATCCAGTTTGAGAAAACCTGGTCTGCACCGGTGACGCTGTCGAGATCGTCTTCGCTGAACAAGTAATTGCGAGCGGAAGCCTGGAGACGAAGACGATCACTCAGGTTGAAGGCAACGCCTCCACCCAGGATCAACATGGTCTTGTCTTCCTGGCTCAAACTATCGGCTTCAAAGTAGCCGTCGTTGAAATCAAGCTTACCGACACCCGCGACTACAAATGGAACCGCGCCTTGACCGGAGCTAAGATTGAACTGAGCTTCGCCACCAAAGCTTTGAATGCGGTCCGTGTCATCAAAATCGGCATTCATGCCGCGCCAATAGTAGCCACGGAGGCCCACCAAGGGACCCAGGTCCACACCGGCGCGCACGCCCAGAAGCTCTTGCTCCTGACCCATGAGGAGCTTTTCGTTGAAATCCAAGCGACCGACAAACGGTTCAATCGGAATCTTCAGCCCCCGCAAACCTTGACGATAGCGATCCATGATCGCGCGGTCGGTTTCGGTCAGGCTCTGGCCGTCGTATCCGCCGAGTTTGAAGTTCAGTCCAACTCCAAAAGAGAGGTTGTTCCAAACCTGATCGCTTTCCGGGTCTTCCGGAAAAACGCCCATGTCGCCGGCGAGTTCATACCGATTCAATCGGAACAGGTTATCTTCCGCGAAGATCTCAGCCTGAAAGCGGTCCACTCCGAACTTGATGCCGCCGCCGGCCTTGAAGTTGATCTGTTTGACATCTTCATCCATTGCATTCTTAAAGCGAAGAATACCGCCGCCGGTACGCAAGAATGGAATAATGCTCCCGGTGCCCATATTGAGGACCAAATCAGCGCCATAGGTCGAAATGTCGAGTTCTTGATCCATGAGGGGCTGGTTTGCGCCGTCGAGCAGACCCGTCCGCTCCAACTCCGTATTCACGTTGCTTCGGGTTAGGTAGTAGCCCTCAAGCCCGAGGTAACGACCGAAATTCATGCCGAGACGGCCACCAAACAATTCTGTGTCTTCGATTCCCAGCTCATCACTCCACTGGAGGAG
>JABDJR010000691.1 GCA_013003415.1 Candidatus Eiseniibacteriota bacterium
CACCCAGGCACCGTCTTCGTAGGAGGCTTTGCTTGCGTCGATGCGCCGGGTAAGGGTGTCCCCGTCAAACTCCTGAATCACCACGTCAACCATGGCCGAGCGAGGGACATCGTAACGGCGGATGAGATAAAAGCGGTTGTTTTGACCGATATAGCTCACGTTCATGCGGCTTCCCAAGTTCTTGGCCGTCCGTCCACGAATTTCCTGCTGGAGAATTTCTCGGGCGCGGGTTTGGGCACCGGGCATGATGAAGTCACTTACTAAAAAACTGGTCGCTGCAACGAGCAGACCCACCACATAAACCGGCATGAGAATCCGATACAGTGAGATGCCCGAGGATCTCATGATGGTGATTTCGTGGAACCGCGTCATGTAACCAAGGCTGAGGAACGTGGCTAAAAGAAGAGCAATGGGGGTGACGAGCACAGCCTTGTAGGGGGTTGCGTTGAAGTAGTAACGAAACACCTGTCCGGCGGTGGCTTTGTGATCAATGAAGGTGCTGATTTTTTCGAAGGCATCGAATAGCACCACAAAGCCAACAAATCCCACAAAGGCCAGGAAGAAGAACCGAAGGAATTCGCGGAGCAGGTAGCGATCGAAAATGGAAAGAACAGGTAAGGATCGACTCACTAACGCATCCCGCGACCAGGTCCGAGCCCGGTGATCGAAAAAGTAAGGTAGATACCAATGGCGCCCAGCACGATGTTTGGCATCCACATGGCAAGAGCGGGGGAGAAGAGCCCACGATCCGCCAGCTGTTCGCCTCCGATGAGCATGAGGTAGTAGAGAAGGAAAAACCCGACCGCAATGGCCATGTTAGCGAAACCTCCCTTGCGCATACGGATGCCCAAGGGGCCGCCTAGGAGGATGAACACGACGCAGGCGGCTGGAATAGAGAACTTCTTATGGATCTCGACCTGGTACTTGTCGATTCGGCGCTCGATGCTCTTCAAGTCCATTTCTTCCATCTGGACAATCTCACTGACACGACGCCCATCCGCAGTCGTGTCGCTTCGAGCTTTCTGTTTCTTACCCAAGAGGGCGGCCGCGGCACCAAAGACTTTTGCCGATCCCTCGGGGTGCGCCGCGTTCCAGTACCCGTTGGGGTCATCGACGCCGGCCGTTTTCAGCTTGTCTTTAATGCGGGTGATCTTTTCTTCCTTTTGGGTGACCAGCTTTGCGATGGCTGCTTCCATGGCCGGGATGTTCATTTCACGTTCGCCCCGGCTGCGACGGTCCTGCCGTTTGAGGACGGCTCCCGCATTGTGAAGGAACAGCGTTTGCTGATCGAAGGCTAGGCGTCGGTACTTATTCTCGGTGGCTTCTCCGGGGACGGCATGCACCTCCCCATCATAAAGATCTAAGCGGAGGGTGGCGCCCCCATCGATGTACTTCATCTGGCCCTTTTGGGCAAGAATCGTGGTAGGGGACTTCTTTTCTGTGTAGTCATAGATCGTAACGTCAGTCATTTCTCCCGACTTGTCATCTATTTCTTTCACAAGCAAACTATAGTTCTCGAAGTCTTGGATAAAGACTCCGGGTTCAATGCGGGCAGCGGGACTTTTTCGGTGAATGGAGTAGGTGAGGTTGGCAAAGCGGTGGTTGGTTTCGGGGAGGACGTAATTATTAAAGAGTCCGAGCCCGATGCCCATGACGGCACCGGCGATCAAGGGTCCCCGAAGCACCCGAGCCATGTTGACCCCCAGGCCACGCATGGCGGTGATTTCATTGTCCTGAGCTAATCGGCCAAAGGTCATGAGGGCTGCCACCAAGACCCCACAGGGGAAGGACAGGGCGGTGATCCAGCCGAGGGCCAAAAGAAATAGCTCCAAAACGACAAGAGGTGGAACTCCTTTGGTCAAAAGGAGGTCCAAATAGTCGAAGAGGAAATCGATGACAAAAAGGAAGGTGACCAGAGAGAATCCGAGGATGAAGGGCAGGACGGATTCCCTGAGGACATATTTTTCCAGTCTCGAAATACTCAGGAAACTCAACCGCCACCTCGGGGGTTAAAGGGGGATGAGGCCGAAACCGGTCTCTTGGGAGCCCCCGCAAAATTTAGGGATTCTAGTGAAGTGGGCCGGGGTCCACAAGACGAATGAGGGGGGTAGCGCCGCGACGAGCGGTGTTCTAAAGTCTTTTGCAAGTTGAAGTTATCTGTATCCTTGTGCTTTCGGGGCCAATCCAGGAGGTTATGTCTAGCTGTGGCTAAGGCCCTGATGGCCGGATTCTTGGTCCTTTTCGGCATTCTGACTCCCGTGGGAACGGCCTCGGGCGACGAGATTCCCCTGAGTGGGGAAGGCGTCGCGCTTTACGATGGCCCCTCCTCCTTCGTGAACAGCAGCGATCCGTTTCAAACCATTCGGTGGATGACGGGTCTCTACATCCCCAAGAGCGCTCTGCTCAATAGCGGCGGGGCCGAGATCGTCTCTCGCCTCGAATACGATGTTGAATGGCGCCGCGCCCTCATTTCCTATTACGCGGGCCAACAGCAGATCCTTCCCCCTGTTGCACTATCTTTACAAGAATACTCCGAACAGGCCCTTCTCGACCAACTGAGAAGAACCCACCGGGAAGAAGCCACCCGATCCGTGCTTCGCTCCTCGGCCAATGCTCCTCGGCAAGAAGACGGGCTGTTTTCTTTTGATCTGGTTGAGATTCCATTCACGGAAAAACTGTTTGGCAAGGGAGCCCCCAACCTAACGGTTCGCGGGCGAGAAAACATCACGATCTCTGGAACCAGTTCTTGGGAGGTGGGGCGAAACGATAACGAGTTTGGTGGTCAGTCGATCTTTCCCAAGCTCGATATGCGCCAGGATTTGAACGTCCAGCTTAAGGGAACCATCGGAAGTAAGCTCACGGTAGACATTGCCCAGAACTCCAATGCCCTTACCCCGCTAGAAAACGCGATCAAGATTCGCTACAAGGGCGAGGAAGATGAAGTCCTGCAAACGGTGGAGTTGGGGAACACCAACCTGAGTCTGCCCGCCACTCAGTATGTTTCCTACTCAGCTCGCCAAGAGGGCCTATTCGGAGTCAAGGCAACGGCCAAGGTGGGTTCTCTCGACATTACAGCTATTGCCTCGCGTCAGGAAGGTCAGTCGGGAGATGCCTCCCTCCGAGGTGGAAGCCAACAGGGAGTCTCGGTGGTTCGAGACATGGACTTCATTAAAGGGAAGTTCTTCTTCCTCTCCGATCCCGATTCAGCCGCGTTTCCTCGGATCGACTTCAGCACTCTCGCGATCTATCTCGATGACAACATCAATCTCCAGCAAAACGATCAGGAAAAAACAGAGATTGAAGCTGAGGTTTTCCTCGATCCTACGGCTCCTGGCCTGACTCCAGATCCCTACGAGGGTCGCTTCCATCAGCTCATCCAGATCGAAGACTATACGTTGAGCAATGACGTCAACTATTCGATTCCAATCCTCGAGTTGCGTAGCCCGCTCCAGACCGATCAGACCCTGGCCATTGCCTATATAGACACGATCAACGTGGGCGGCCTCGATGTGGTTCGCGAAGTTGGAACCGTCACCCTGAGCGAGGGAGACACCACCGCCATTTCTCTGAAGATGATTCGCCCCCAAGAGAACGAGTTTGACGGGGAAGATTTCACTTCCGATTTCTGGACCCCAACCCGGCGCTATGAGATTAAGGGTTGGTATCGGATTGGGGATGTGCGCGACGTTGACGAAGAGTCGTTTGAGCTTCAGATCTTTCGTAAGACCGATACGGAACGTCGACCGTCGGCCAACGTTGCCGGAACCGAGATTCCCTATTTGGAGATTCTAGGACTCGATCAAGAAGACAACGCTACCGGTGAGCGAATTCCCGACGGTCGGGTGGATCGCCGTTATATCGATTACTCCAACGGGTACATCTTCTTTCCAGACCTAAGGC
>JABDJR010000441.1 GCA_013003415.1 Candidatus Eiseniibacteriota bacterium
CCGTATTGGGAGCCATCCGCTATAGCCCCAGTCGGGTGTTGTTGCACCGCGATACAAGTCTACTACCCCAACGCAAACGCGCTTGGTCGAGCTGGAATTATCGGGTTTCCGAGGCGTCCAATCAGCAAGCCACCACAACCTACTACATGAACATGCTGCAGAACCTGTCTACAGATCAGGATTACTGCGTGACTTTGAACGATGGCGGACAAGTGGACCCCAGCAAGATTCTTCAAGAAATGGAGTACTGGCACCCGGTTTTTGACCGTGCGGCCTTAGAGGCTCAAGATAGGGTTGAGGAGGTTTCCGGGGTTCTTAACACGCATTATTGCGGAGCCTACTGGGGCTATGGATTCCATGAGGACGGTGTTCAGAGCGGGCTTCGGGTGGTACGAGAACTCAAGGAGTCTCTCGTCTATGCGTAGCGCCATCTACGAAGGCAACGTGGTTCATCATCGCCATGTGCCTCGGGACCATCGATTTGAGGTGGGGATGTTCATGCTCTACATGAATATCGATGACCTGCCGGAGTTGTTTCGCTGCCACCCTCTATGGTCCTTGGAGAGATTCAATGTGGCCTCGTTCCGCCGTAAGGACTACTTGGGAGACGTTGGAAAAGGCTTAAAACAAGCGGCCTATGAAGTGGTGGAAGATGCTTTTGGGGAAAAGGTGTCGGGACCGGTTTGCTTGCTCACTCACGCGCGCTATGGGGGGCATATCTTCAATCCCGTGAGTTTCTATTATGTGTTCGCATCCGATGCCGATCCCCACCCGAAATATATCCTAGCCGAGATCACAAACACGCCCTGGAAAGAGCGGCACACCTATCCTCTGCGTGTTGCAGATTCTGGCAAACCTCTTAGCGTTCATGAGTTCGACAAAGAGTTTCATGTTTCTCCGTTTATGGAAATGGATCACCAGTATCGATGGTCTTTCTCTTCGCCAGGGGACTCTCTTCGCGTGGGAATGATGAATCTGAAGGAAGATCGGCGGCTATTCGATGTTTCGCTAGACCTTCGACGGCGGCCGTGGGAGAGACGCGAGCTGTCTCGTGTTTTGTGGCGGTACCCTCTCATGACCGTGCGTGTTGTTTCGCTTATCCATTGGCATGCGGCCCGGCTCTGGATGAAGCGTGTTCCCTTTGTATCCCACCCTTCGAAAAGGGAGGCGAGACCATCATGACCGTATTGTCTGCTGCATCCCGTTCTTACCGACCTCTATCACGCTCCGAGAAGTGGTTCCGAAACCTCTTCCAAAAAGCGTTTGAGGGCCTGAAAGAAGGTCAGATTCATCTTCAGGACGGAGATGGCTCTGTAATGCTGGGAACCGCGAACAAAGGGAAGCCTGTCCACCTCCAGATTTTCGACGGGGCCGCCTATCGGGAGATTCTCCTGGAGGGGAGCGTAGGGGCGGGGCGCAGCTATGCAAACGGCCTTTGGAAAACGAGTGACTTACCTCGACTGTTGAGTCTTGCCGCTGGTCACGAGGCAGCTTTGAAGAAGCTACGGTCCGGTTGGAGTTTGCCCGCGACTCTCGGTATGCGTTTGATCTCCATCGCTCAGCGGAACACACGCCGAGGCAGCCGAAAAAACATTGCGGCTCACTACGATCTTGGAAATCAGTTCTTCCAAACTTTTTTAGACAAGCACATGATGTACAGTTCGGCACTGTATGCACCGCATCACTCCAGCCTTGAAGAGGCCTCCGAGTACAAGCTACAGCGACTTTGCGAGAAGCTGGATCTTGGCTCTAAAGACCATCTTTTGGAAATCGGCACCGGCTGGGGCGGCCTCGCCATCTACGCTGCGCAACACTATGGATGTCGGGTCACCACCACCACAATCTCTCCCTCGCAACACCGCTACGCTCAAGAGAGAGTGGCTCAGAGCCATTTAGGGGATAGAGTTTCGGTAATACAGAAAGACTACCGGGATTTGAGTGGTTCTTTTACAAAGATCGTCTCTGTAGAGATGATCGAGGCGGTGGGACGCGAGTTCATCGATGGTTATTTTTCCGTCATGAATAGGCTTCTGACCCCAGGCGGGCGAATTGTCCTCCAAGCCATTGTTATTGATGATGACGAGTTTGAAAGAGCCGCGCGTTCGGTTGATTTTATCAAGCGCTATATTTTTCCCGGAAGCTGTATCCCCTCCAGAAGGCGCATTGCAGAAGCGGTTCAGGGGTCCACCAATGTACAGCCAGACGGAGTCGAAGATCTCACCCAAAGCTATGTCAGAACTCTAGCCGCCTGGCGGAGTCGTTTTCTTGGGGCGAAGGAGCAGATCCTGCAAATGGGGTTTTCCAAGGAATTCATCCGGCTCTGGGACTTCTACTTTTCCTACTGTCAGGGAGGG
>JABDJR010000483.1 GCA_013003415.1 Candidatus Eiseniibacteriota bacterium
CCCTCCCCCACGTTTTGTGTGGGCTCGAAGATGACACCACCCTGAGCAAAATCTAAGGTGTAGCGGCTTCGATAGGGAAGCTCGCGCGTCCCCAGGTCTTCGGCTTGGGTATCGATCGAAGGAAGCCACTGCTGGGGTGGAACCCACTTGAACTCCGTCTCTTCTTCCGGACTCTCAAGGAAGACCCAATCGAGAGAGTCTTCCTTGGCGAAGATGTCTTGAGACTCGGCGATGACGGGCGCGGTTTCGTACACCGCTTTATCCGGAACGGACATTCTGTAAATGCCGAAACGCAGGTCCGACATACCCGTAAACAAGAGATCGTTGGTACCGGTGATCCAGGCGGGATCGGTAGCGCCCCCAAGAATGTTGGTGACCTGACGCACGCCTAAGGAATCGGAAACAAAGAGCTGAGGCGTTCCGTTTCGCGAGGACGAAAACGCTAACGCTCCCGTCTCCCGGTTGAAGGCCGGGGCACCATCAACCCAGGGGCCGTGAGTTACCACGGTGAGTTCCCCCTTGCCCATGTCGATCGCAAACAGATTCTTCGAGCCGTCTTTTCCCCATTCATTGCGATCACTCACAAAAAGAACCCGCTCGCCATCGGGAGACCAGGTGGGGTTGTCGTCTAGAAAGGCGTCATCGGTCAGCGGGGTTAGTGTCTCGGTGGCAAGATCGAATAGATAAATGTCTTGTCGGCCTGAAGGAGACAAACCGGCAAAGACAAGCTTCGTGCCGTCGGGGTGAAAGGCCGGGGATCGCAGGGCAACCAGATTTTCAAACTGCCACTTTGCGAGCAACTTTTCGTTTTCGAGATCAAAGAGGAACAACCCATCTCGCTCATGAAACTTACTCACGAATGCCAGGTGAGCTTCGGAACTCACATCGATCTTGCTCTGAAACGCATGAAACGATTCAAACTCGGCCTTCCGCTGACCCGACACAATTTCTTTTAGGTCACGCTCCGGCCCGTTTACGGAGGCGCGATAGATATTCGTGTATCCGGTTCGCGGGGACAGAAAATAGAAGGTGGAAGGGTCGAGACCGGAGGATTTGGGGGGCGATACGGCCTTAAAGCTCGCCCCTTTGGTTGCGATCTTTCTCGCCGCCAGCTCAAGGGGCTGGTAGCGCTGCACATCGGGGAAATAGCGCTGCCACAGATTGTAGTGCCACCGCGTGCTCAACTCATCAACCGTCGTCCCGGTGACATTCTGAAGCGCTTCTTCAAAACTCTGAACGCGCCAGAGCTCGTCGTAGATTTCAGGAACCACGGCGGTGCCGTAGTTTTCCTCAAGGAAGAAGATAAGATCTTGCCCCACCTTGTAGAGGACAAAGGTGCCATTCAACCGCCAGAGGCTACGAATCTCAGGAAGCCGATCGTGAATGACAAGGTCGCGAAGGAATAGATCGCCAGTGGCGTCCCACTCTTCGGACCAGGCTTCCGCCATGCCCTCGGTAAACCAGAGGGGCGGCCCCACCAAATTGTTTCGGTAATGCAGGCGAAAGCTTTCTTCCAACCGCGAAAGCTGAAACACATGCACCAACTCATGATGAAGCGTGTGCGCAAAATCGTGGTAGGAGCCGTTGAAGGGCATGGCCACCCGCCCTTTGAGAAACTCGGTGAAACCGGCCACGCCTTCCGGGAGCACGGCGGGCGTTACATTCGTTTGTTCAAAGTCTTGGTGACTGGAGTAGATAATGAGCGGGATGCGTCGGGCCACTTCATGCCGAAACCGAGCCGCCACCAGATCGTAGTAGTCTTCCGCTAGTTGCAGGGCGGTTCGAGCGAGCTCTTCTTCTTCGGGGTAGTAGTAAAGATGAAAGTGGTCGCTCTCCAGCACACGCCAATCGAAATTGTTGTACTGGATCTTGTTTTTACCGAAGGATGCGGTTTGGGCGACCGCACTCTCGGCAAGAAACACGCTGAGGAAAATGAGAAGAATTTGGAGACCCAGGAATCCCACGCCGTACCTGGGGGCTCGAAATTGATGGCTTCGACTTTTGGGCATAGCCTAAGGGCAACTCCTTAAGTTCTCTCCCCCGACATGTCGCGATCACACTGGGCTGGTTTGCGTGGGCAGCAAAAAAAACGTACCGAGACTTCCAATAAGCCGGATCCTGTTAACCCCGAAGGGCCGGCAATCATTTATCTACGGACGATGTTGCCATCGCCCTCTAGCAACCTACCCGAGAGTTCAAACAAAGCGGGCCGCTTCTCCCTCTCCTATTTGGTCTTGCTCCGAGTGGGGTTTACCAAGCCACCTGGGTCACCCCAAGTGCTGGTGAGCTCTTACCTCACCGTTTCACCCTTACCACGCAACAAAAGTTCCGCGGCGGTCTATTCTCTGTGGCACTTTCCCTAGGATCGCTCCCGGTGGGCGTTACCCACCACTCTGCCCTCTAGAGTCCGGACTTTCCTCGAGACGAATCTCGCGATTGCCTGGAAGTCTCTGTACGCCTATAGCTTATACGATCAGAGGGAGTTTACGGGACAGAAATCGATGAGGAAGTCGGGGATTTGGGAGAAGAGCGGATCTTTAGGGGCAAACCCTAATCAGTGTCGCCCTAGGTGGGATCCCGATCCAGAGCCATGTTGGCCAGGGCGTCGGCGCGTTTGTTCTCATCTCTGGGAATGTGCCGGATCGTGTAGGAGTCGAGCTTGTCCAGAGCCACGCTGACATCCCAAAAGAGCTTTTTCAGTTTCTCGCTCTTCACCCGATACTGGCCCTTGATCTGCTTCACAATCAACTCAGAGTCGAGGCGTAGATCGACCTGGGTGGCCCCTAAGGAATCCAATTCCTCGAGGGCTCGCAGCAAGGCCGTGTACTCGGCCACATTGTTGGTGGTTTCGCCAATCACTTCGGACAGCGTCGCCACCTCGGTTCCGCGGGGACGTTCGATGGAAACGCCGATCGAAGCCGGCCCCGGGTTCCCTCGGCAGGCACCATCGGTATATACCAGAAAAGCTCCGTCGCTCAAACGACACCCTCAGCGGCGGCGTCGTAAACCAGGAAGCGCCCGCAAAACTCGCAAGCGATCAGCTTGTCGCGTTTCTTTACCGAATTCACAACCTGAGGGGGTAAGGCACTGTGGCAGCCGCCACAAGACACGCCGATGGTGCTCACCACAGCACTGCCGTTACTCTTGTTGCCTTTGAGAGCCTCGTAACGAGCCAGGGTTTTTGCATCGATTGAAGGAATGAGAGCTTCCCGCTGACTGGCCAAGTCTTTGAGACTGGCTTCATCTTTTGCCGAGCGCTCCTTCATTTCCTGATGGCGTTTTTCCGTGGTCTTTTTGATTTCCCCAAACTTGATTTCAATTTGCTTGAGCTTGGTGTCTTCAACTTCCTCATCATCGTAAGAACTTAGGACTTGGTCCTCGAGTTCCGAGCGGCGATCTTCCTGGTGCTTGATCTGCGCGTTGATGGCGTGAAACTCATCGTTGGTTTTTACACTCGTCTTTTGAGTTTGGAATTTGAGGATTTGCGCACCAACTTGCTCGATCTCTTGCTCCAGCTCTTTTCGAGCCTTCTGGATAGCATTCACCTTGGCCTTGGCTTCGTCGACCTGAGCCTTGACCACAGCTTCTTCGCTCTGAGCCTTTTCCAGCCGGCGAGGAAGCTCCGCCAAAGCCATCTCGTAGGCTTTGATGGCCTGATCGATGGTCTGAAGCTGCTGCAATTGATCGAGAGAATCACTATTTACCACTAAGTACTCCTATTGTTTTGCCGCGAGGCATTCTGGCCCCAGGGCAAAAAAAAACGTGTGCAGAGCATGCACACGTTATCAAGCTAGCCTTCTTGACCCAGGCTAGGTTTTGGGTTCAGGAAACCGCGAGTCTGCCCGTTTCCGAGCTCCCACGCTAAAGCGTGGTGGGCGAAAGAGGACTTGAACCTCTGACCCCGTGCATGTGAGGCACGTGCTCTACCACCTGAGCTATCCGCCCTAAAATTCATCGACTTACCGAAACCCTTTCCATAAATAGACCGTACGTCTAGTTGTGGGCGAACAAGCGTACCATGTGATTTAAGCGCGTCGCAAGAGAATGGTTTCGGAAGCCCGTAAACCACACGCGACCTTTTACTTGACCGCATTCACGTACGAGGTACACTAGCCGCCCCCAAGAGCGATGCGTCCGGGATGGGCTTGTGCCGTAGCATCGCTTGGCTCAGAAATGTAGTGAACAAAAGCATAGTGTGCCGAGCTTTCCCATGTTCCTGGGAAGAGTCTCAACTTCTAAATACATACGTACTCCCCCTAAGTACGGTCTCTCAAGCGTAACCGCCACGCGCCATGATGATGGAGGTGTTGGGTTTTGTGGGTTAGAAATGCGCCTGCCGAGCGGTGTGCTATTAAGCATCGCGCGCGCTTAAAAAACTGGATCCTAGGCTTCGCTTGCCTAGGAATACTTGCTGTGGCTAGTGTGCCCAAAGCCCACGCCCAGCCGACACCATCTTTTGCAACTGCCTGGGGCGACTCCGGCAGCTCGCGAGGACAGTTCGACACGCCCTACCATATGGTTACAGACTCCCAAGGGCTTATTTACATCACCGACTCCGAGAACGACCGGATTCAGGTGCTCGATACCTTTGGAAACGTGCAGAATACCTTTGGCCGACTGGGAAGCGGTCAGGGTGAGTTCAATCTCCCCTCCGGCATTGGTATCGATGAATCCCTAAACCGGCTCTATGTGGGCGACTCGGACAACCATCGCATCGAAATCTTCACCCTCTCGGGCAACCATATCGGCAGCTTTGGCTCCTTCGGGTTTGGCGAGGGACGACTCCAGTTTCCGGTGGGGATTGCGGTTGATCGCGATCACAACATCTACGTGGCCGACCAGTGGAACCACCGCATTCAGAAATTCGATTCGGACGGGAAATTCCTAAAAACCTGGGGCAGCTTCGGCTC
Organism: Candidatus Eiseniibacteriota bacterium; assembly: GCA_013003415.1. Classification (GTDB taxonomy): domain Bacteria; phylum Eisenbacteria; class RBG-16-71-46; order JABDJR01; family JABDJR01; genus JABDJR01. The sequence goes on from JABDJR010000483.1 coordinate 4,911, forward strand.
CGCGATTCGAAAGTTCAACCTTCCCACCGGGCTTGCCTTTAACTCCCGAAACGAACTGTTGGTGAC
>JABDJR010000699.1 GCA_013003415.1 Candidatus Eiseniibacteriota bacterium
CCTTTGTGACCCTGACCTACATAGTGGTCATCGGGTTTATCGGGTGCAAGGCCGGCACCATCGGCCACCATGCCGATTTTGTGCCCAACTTCGTGGATCAATGTTTTCTTGATTCTCTCGGCTCCCCGCTTATCCCACCAAGATTTGGTGGAGTTGACGGTGACGTTGAGCCCGCCGGCCGAGAATCCTCCCAGGAAGCTTTTCACGAGCTTGAGTTTCGCGCGGACGTTTAGCTTTCCCGAGGAAGCTCGGGTCGCCATGTCGCTCATGTCTTCTTTGCTGATCCAAATCTTGTACTTGTCTCGTCCTCCCTCTGCCTCTTGTTCTTGCCAGTCAGGGGTGACGTCGGCGCGGCTAATTCCGTAGCGCGCCACGGCCGGGTTTCCATCTTTGTCCGTGTAGGAGAATTTCAGGCGACCGGCCTTGAACCAGGCATTTCGATCATCTTCGCTGTCATTCAAGTCGTACCAGAGGTATTCGTCATCGAGCGGAACGGTCAAGAGACAGCCCTGAGGCCACGTATTGAGATCAATCTCATACTCATGCCACTCGATTTTCGACTTGGCAACGTATTCAAGGAAGCCAACCACAAAAGCATAGGGGTCTTTACCTTTTAGAGTGTACTTGGATTGCATTAGCCGGTAGAGAGCTGCTTTCTGGCTCCGGTCGATGGCATCAATGGTCTTAAAAAAGGGAATGTTGGTCCGTCCGCCAACTTTCTCCATCTTGATGTAGTGGTTATTGTCCGGCTTCCAGAATTCCGCTTCCATGTCATCGGGCGCGTGACCCACGGGAACGCCTTTCATGGCAAAAAGTTGGTACCAGAGCTTCCGTCTTGCCTCTAACTCCAGACTCGCATCGACTTTCTTCTCGTCGGACATGGCTTGGAACGTATACTTAACCCCGCCCGCGGCAAGGAGAGGAACGGTGGACTTAACCGTAACCTCGGTTTCGCCGTCGTTCGACATCTCAGCCGAGGGGCTAAGATCAAACTTGTCGTTTCTTGCTTTTTCGGTTTCGCTATATTCCGGGTCTGCATCTTGGACTACAGCGTTGACACGGAAGGTTGAGGTAACCCCAACACTGAATTTGACCTTCAACTCGGCATCGCCCATGCGTTTGGTGCCATCAACACCCTTGCCGGAAAACTTGTCGAGCTTTTCTAGGTTGACGTATTGCTCTTTGGCCATAGCTTACTCCAAAACCTCTACTTCGGTGATTTCGTTGGGTTCGTCGTCGCTATCGACATCGATCACAATGGATGGCGCCTGCAGAATAGGGAACGGGGGTGTGTTGGGTGACGAGTCGCGATTCTGAAGCATGATGTCGGCCAGGCGAGGGACGTTCTTTCCTTCCACCTTCACATCGAAAGAGTACAATGTGAACTTCGCCTTCCCTTTGATTTTGTTGGAGACAATTCCCTGAGCCACACCGGCTTCGTCTCCCGAGCTCATTTTAAACACCGAGCTTTTGATCATGATTTTCTCGCCGTCCATCTTCACCTTTTTGCTGCCCTTGTCGGTGTCGCTGGACATGGCGATGTTGGGATAGGGAATAGGAATGGGCCCGGCCGGGCTCGGCGTTTTGCAAACATCGGGAAAGGCCACCGATATGCCGACGCTCTTCTTGTGAACCACGGTGCGCATGTTGGCGCTACATTTTGCGGGCATGGTTAGTTCTCCGATCCGGCGGCAAGGTAGACCGCACTTCGTTCTTCGCCTTCCGAGGCCGTCCAACAAAGTATTTCTTCTGAGGGGGCGTATCCCTTGGCCAGGGCGCGGGCTACGATGCCCAGCATCATGGGGCCACTGGCCGCGCCAATCTCTCCGGTGCAGTCGGCGGCGTGAGTCAACTCGTGCATGGAGGCGAGGGTGGGTCCCAGTCGTGTCTGCACCACGCCCCATTCAAACCCCCAGTATTGCTCGCCGTTCATATCGCAAAGAACCCACTCGGGAATGCGTTCTGCGGTGGCTTCTCGAATGGCTTCGGTGAGGCCTTCGCCCAAGCTGTTCTTTTCGTGGGAAAGCTGGTTGGGCTCTGAGCCTTCACCAAACCCGACAATGCGAGCCAGTTCTTTTCTTTCTCCGCGGGCCGCGGCTTCCGGAAGTTCCAAAAGAATAGCCGCCGCCCCTTCGCCCGGGATGAATCCATCGACGGTGCGGTCACTTTTCAAGCGCCAGTCTTGATCCATCAGGGCTAACCGATCGAGATCCACAAAAGAATCGAGCCCTACGAGAATGCAGTGCTGCACATCCCCGGAGGTCAAGAGTTCGTAGGTCTTGCGAAGAAGCTGAAAGCCCCCCGCGTGCCCGGCAGTCTGAACTCCAATCCTTTTCAAGCCGTCGAGGCCTGCCGTTTGAGCAATGCGTTTTGGGAAGGCGTCGTCTAAGCCCCATGTACGCGTGACCTCATCGATACGAGGCAAGGCAAAGAAGAGAGCGGTGTCCCCAATGTCTTCTCGTTTTAGGGGAAGGCGATCTAGAAGATCGAGCAGGGCAGCTAGCCCAAGGGCCTCCAACCGATCCATGCCTTTGAGGTCGGGTTCCAAGGTTGGAACGCAACTCGCGATCATGGGTTTCTGATCGCCCCACTCCGGATTGTCTTCCCCCGCCACGTAGATGGGGTGAGCTTGAAACATGTCGATGCCGGCACGAACCGAAGCGCAGGTTTGGTCGAGGGACTCCCCAATGGGGGAGATACCGCCGTAGCCCGTGATCACGATGGGGTGCATGCCCGCGCTCATGATGTTGCCTCACTGACATGCACTTTCTTGATGTACAAGAACTGCCTAGGGCACGCAAAAAGCAAACGATGGTTCAGGACAACGCGCCCTTCTTCCGGCTCAATCATGACCGTGTCGAGAGCGGTTCGATACTCCGTGGTTTGGTTTTTGATAGTGACTTTGGCCACGAAACTGATCTTAGGGATCTCAAACTCAAGGTGACCTTGCGCGGAAACGCCGGTAACCACCACTTTCTCGCCCCCCTCGAAAGGGGTTGGGTTCACAAGATCAGGGGGTGCGCTGTGGAAGAAACGATCATCAAAGTCGAGGGGTAAAAGCGGAGCGCGTTGGTCCAGCCATGAGTCGTCGTAAGTGCCTCCGTATTCGACTCGGGGCATCCAATTAGGCCCTAAGAATCCGAAGCCGGCCGGGGTGGGTCGGTCTTTGCGGCTTTTGATGAGTTGCTTGGGATCTTCTAAGTTAGGCAGGAGCATGCCTTCTAGGAGATCTTTTTCTCCCGCGACATTGAACCCGGTTCCCACGGGGTTTCTTGACTCCCAGTCGTGGTCAGCTGATTTTTTGGGTGAGGTGTCCGAACCCCCGAAGGCGCGTTCGTACATCAGGGGCATTTCGGTGAATGGTTCGGGGTCGCTGATGTGCCAGCGCCCGAGCTTGCGATGCCAGGTTCGATCGCCAATGACGCGCACTGTTTTTGCCAGCGGGCCCGCAGAAAGACTCACGTTCATTTGTTGAACCGGTTTGGAAGACACGGCGGACGCAATAAGAACCACATCGGTTCCTGGCTTCACGGGGGCGGTGTCGGTGTCGTACTTCAGGCTGCTTTCGCCAGGTTCTCCAAAGTACTCGGCGGCTTTAACCGGATCCATTTGCTCTTCTGCGGGGATTAGAGCAGAACCGGGTTCCTCGGGGAGGGCATAGGTCGTCTTCACGAAAACCGACGCGTGGTCGAGGTTCTCTTTATCGAGCCATGGTTGTAGGACGACGGGAAATGGGGTTTCGTTGTCGAGTTCTAACAAATTCAGACCACCGGTTTGGGAGAAATAGAAACCGAATGGACCACCCAAGATTAACTGCCAAAGGCATGATACTGGGCCGGAAAAGGCGGGTCAAGGCGCATTCCAGATTGTAGGGCCGTTTGCGATCTGGAACGGCCGGCGAGTTCAGCAGGTTCTTCCTCTTAGCGCTCTTTGTTGGGCGGACTCTCTGGGGCGGACGACCCAGCATTGCCGATTACGGTGACGACCCGGGGACATGAAGTGCCTTGAAGATCAATCGTGCAACTGAAAGGCCCAAAATTTGATGGGAAGACTTCCAGGTTGAGGGTCTCAGATTGGCCTGGAGCCAACGAGAAGGAGGCATTCACCATCGCGATATCCTGGCAGTTCGGAATGGCAAATCCCGAGATCGAGGTGTTCGAGGTGTTAATGACCATGAATGAGGCTGGGGTCAAACCCGAAATGTCACCCACGTCCAGGGTGTCCGGAGCCAGCACGCATCCGTCAAAGGACGTTGCGTCGACGATGAGGGTTGGACAGTGATTCGCCACGATCACTTCGCAGTCGAAGTTCCCCGGAATCGAGGGGTCGAAAGTCACGGTGAAGTTTGCGCTCTGACCCGGGCCAATACTGTAGGACCCCGAAGGGCTAATAAACACGGACGGTCCGCAGGTGGCAGGCATGAATTCGTTGATTGTGAAAGCGGAGACGTTCTCAATGGTAAACATCTGCATTTGTGGACCATCTTGAAGAGCAACATGGCCGAAATCAAGGCTGTCCGGGATAAGAACGCATTCTTCACCATAGCCAAACCAAGGGATGGTGTCGCAGAAAGAATCAAAGAAGGCATAACCCTCGAAGTGGCCAGGGAAAGGCGGGACCCATTCAAAAACAACCTGATGCGATTGGCCAGGAGAGAGCGTATAGGCAGCGTTCACAACAAAGATATCTTTCGGACTGTCGGTTTTCACCACTCCGGAGATGGTTTGTGTTCCTACATTCTCAATGATAACCGGAATCTCGGCTGTGAATCCTACTGGGGCATCTCCAAAATCAATTTCGTCAATGCTCAACTTACAAACCGGAGATGCGGTGCCACTCACGGGAGTTGTCGGGCAGTCGGATCCGTTGTCGTGCTCACAGGAATCGCTTCCTGGAGTTTGCGGTAAGTAATAGGTCCATACGGTGTGGCTTTCGCCGTGCTGCAGGGAATAGCTGCCGAAACCACTTTGGATGGGGAAGAGGTCGCACACTGCGTTCACGAATCCGGTCAAGGTGCCGCCACCGGTATTGGTGATGGTGTAGCTCAGGGAATCGCTGGCCAGTCCCGCCTCGGTTAAGGGGAACACCAAGGACGGCGGATCGATTGTGCAAATAGGTTGGTCGTTTCCGAAACCCGTCATGCTGTAGAGGGAGCATTCGGTACCCACGTCTAGCTCACAAGTCTGTTGACCGGCGGTAAGGGGCGAGAAGGACACCGTCACGGTGCGGGACTCTAGTGGCCCAAGAGAGAAGGCACCCGTTCCTCCAATAACAAGGAAGTCGTCGCAGCTGGAAGGAACGGTTCCCCGTAGGGTGCCCCCACCCGAGTTCGTAATATCGAAGGTGAAGTTCGCCGAATCTCCAAGAGCTACCGTGCCGAAGTCGAGGCTAGCGGGGGAGTAGGAGCAGCTCGGTCCTGCGGTTGCCTCACCAGAAGCTTCCACGGGTCGGCACGTGCCGGCGGTGTTGAGGATGGTGCAGTCGAAGGTGCCCGGAGTACTCGGCTGGAACCGAACCGTGACGGATAAGGTTTCGTCGGCGGCCAAGGAGAAGTCGCCACCTCCTTCAAGAATGGACCAGTTGTCGCCGCAGTCGATCCCGATAGCGCCTTCAAGCGTTCCGCCACCTACGTTCGCGACAAGGAAACTCATGTCGGCAAACTCACCGGCGGCGATGGTGCCAAAGTCTAAGACACCCGCGCTTTGGGCACACAGAGGTTGCCCCTCGACCACAGCGGTCACCGGTATCACGGGGCAGTCGGTGCCCAAGAGAAGATCGCAGGAGAAGGTTCCTTCACCGGTGTCGAAGGGATCGAGGAAGATGATGATCTCGATGGAATCGCCGGGGGCGAGCGTGAACGGACCTTCGCCCTGCTCGAGGAAGAACGAGGAACACTTGGAGAGGGCCACTTCGCCGCTCAGAGGCTTCAAACCCGTGTTCCTGAGAGTAAGGAATTCATCGACTCCGTCATCGTTTGGGTCGAGAGTGCCAAAGTCGATGGAGGTGCGCGAAACTTCGCACACAGCAAAACCAAATCCCACACCGACAACCGATACCGCGGAGCAGCCGGACTCGGTGCCGAATTCAAGGGTGCAATTGAAATCCCCCACAACGCTGGGAGTAAACCGGACCGTGAACTCTTGTGAGGAGGCGGGGGCAATGCTAAAGGAGCCGGGCTCCAGTAGTTCGAAATCGGAGCATTGGTTGATGGCGGCGTTGCCTTCAACCGGAGCGGTTCCTGTGTTCGAAACCGTCAATTTGAGATCGACACTTTGCCCAACTTCAACATCGCCGAAATCTAACTCGGTTGTGCTCACTTCACAGACTGGAGTTCCCAAGCCCGTTCCGGAGAGGCTTACGTCGCCACACTGGGTACCTAAAGTGAGGCTGCAGGTGTCGTTGTTGTCATGAAGGCTCGGGGTATATCGGATGACAACGGCGTGGCCTTCGTTCTCTCCTAGGCTGAATGAACCGCTGCCCTGGCGAATCTCAAAATCATCACACTTGTCGAGCTCGGCAAAGCCATTCACAAAGCCGTTGCCCGTATTGGTGATTGCGACTGTGCTATCGCGGAATTCGCCAATGGGGACAGTGCCAAAATCGATCGTCTGAAGCGAGATACTGCACACAGGCATCGCCGCGCCGGTAGTCACCGAAACTTCATTGGAGAAGGGGGAGAGCTGGACATCGTCTTCCGCTCGAAGGCGGTAGCCGTACTCGGTGTCCGGATCAACAGGATCGATGGCTCCGCGTGCGGTTCCGGGGAAAGAGTTGTGACTGACAAAGCTCCCCTGTCCAACCCGGCGTTCAAGGACGAAGGTCTCCGGATTGGGAGATACGTCTAAGGTCCAGAGAAGCTCAACCTCGCTGGAGTTCAGGACATTGGCGGCAAGTGTTGGAGGTGGTAAGACAAGTCGGCCCGTGGTTTCGTTCGAGTAGTCCGAAAAACCGTTGGCGTTCCGTCCCCGAACGCGGTACGTGTAAGCATCACGATCGGTTAAGGACTCGTCCGTGGTTTCCACGGTGCCACCGGGAAACTCACCGGGGAGGATGGCGATTTCGGTGAAGCTTCCGCCTTCAGGCATACGCTCGATATGATAGGCGGTTTCGTTGTCGCTGTTGTCGTCCCAGCTGAGACCCACAGCAGAAACGCCAGAGATGGCGGCAAGATTTGTGGGAGTGCTCGGGCGTCTTAGGTCGGCGAGTAGAATCTCAACGCTGCTCTCAGAAGCGGCGCTGACGTTTTCCACCGTACCCTCTCCACGAAACTGAACTCCGTCTTGGTCAGAAATCGCTTCAACCACTACGGTGTAGAAGTCGGCCGGAGGCACGGAGAGTTCAAGGCTAAAGCGGGTATCACTTGGCTCAATGATGTCTTCGGCTTCCGCTACAATCGCTCCTTCGCCGTCTAGGGCCCGCGCCTGAATGCGATCGATATCAATGTCTTGTTGAGGCGTTGGCGTGCTTGTGGGCTCACCTTTCGAGGTGAGGCCTTCGTCGAAGCTCACGCTAACTTTGAGGGCAACATGTTTGTTCTGAGGGGAGTTGTCTTCGCTGCAGCTCAGTCCCAACCCAAGGGAGGCGGCAAAAACAAGGAGTAGAACGAGCCTTGTGGCAGTTCTCATCGGCCACCTCCTCGGAGACCCAAGGCGGCGCTGATAGCGAACCCCGAAACATCGAACATGGGAGTTTCGGTGCCTTCGTCGATGCTCCCTGTCAGGTAGCGACCAGAAAGCCTGAACCAACCGGTCTCCCACTGGATACGCATGGTGGGGCCGCCGCCGACTACCGAGCCGTCGAGTCCGGAGACATCGCTGCCGCGGAAGAACCGTCCTTCTCCCTGCAAGCCAAGAGCGAAGGTTGAGCTGAACGGTTTTTCAATCGCCGCTTTCACGTCGTAGCTGGTGCCGGGTTTCTCGGAGAGGTTGCTGACGTCATCACCGCCTGGAGTCAAAATCGTGTTGTCCTGTTTGAATACGGCGCGACCCGATCCGGAGAGAACAAAAGATTCGTTTCGGGTCTGGCCCAAGACCTGGGCTTCAATTTGGTCGCCTTCTTCAAAGATGCCGTTGCCTCCAAGTTCATCCGTTCCAAAAAGACGATAGGTAACGTCGAAGCGCGCGATGTTGTTGGACTCCGTTGGGACTACGTCGAGTCCGCCCGAAACAGAAATTTGCGCGCCGGGTTTGTACTTGGCTTCATCCTGGAGGAGCGTGTAGTCGCCAGCGGATAAGAACCCTGCGCCCAGTCCAAAATTGACGGCTTCACTAAGGGGAATAGCTAGGGCAATGCCCCCATTCAAATCGAGGCCTCGGCCATATTGCTTGAGGGTGAATCCCAGAAGCGGGTGGGCTAAGGCCTGCGCAATACTGAGTTCTTCAGGGGAGAGGCCGGTCTTACCTGCGGGAGCGTTCACCCCAGCGTGAACCATGAAGCGGTCTCCAGGGAACCGGTAAAGAACTTGCCCCACCACATCGGCGTTCCCGGACATTCCGCGAGTTAACCCCTGGGTTGTGATTTCGGAATTGGCTCCGGCAGAGGAAAGCACCACGTCGAGCTGCTCGCTGAATCCAAGGCTGATGACGACCGGGGCGTGGATCTGGTC
>JABDJR010000700.1 GCA_013003415.1 Candidatus Eiseniibacteriota bacterium
CTATGTAGGTCAGGGTCACAAAGGTGACCATTGCTCCAATGGGGCCAATTACAACGCGGCCAGAAAGAAGTGGAGTGGCACACCCGGCTGCGTGATGTTTGGTTCTTCAAGTATTCGAGGGCGAAGCAAACCGCAGGAATTCTGCGGAACGTGTTCCGAGCTTGTGCAAAAACTTGATCTATCCAAACAGGCTTTAGTGGCAGCAGGATTTAGAAACTCGGTGGCAAGCTACCGTTAGGTGCGGCCGCAATTATTTTGGCTCTGTGTACTCTTGTATCTTTGCCTCGGATGCAGCTCACGAAACCTCGAGAAAGGACATCCCTTGAGTCTCTATTCTGACCCAAGTTTTGACATTGTAGAGCCGGGTTCCATGGAACCTTTTGATTGCTCTCCAGAGTTGGAAGAGGACGACGTAGGTATCGCGCTGAGTGCGCCGGATACGGTTTTCTTTACTCCCGGGTCTCCGTTCGAGCTCGACGAGGTTTTCACTCGCGTGATTGTATGCACTTCCTACCAGCTACCAGCCGGCACCATTGAGCCTGACGACAATTTCGTGGAAAGTGTCATCTATGTTGCCGTAAACGCAGAAACCAACCAAAGCTACACCGGCTTTATGGGCGAGGCTGCCCAGACTGACGAGAAGCCCGAGAACAGTGAGGGGGAACCACCCCCAGTCCGGGAGGCTCCCCCATTGCCACCGGACACGATCGATATGGAAACCCTGAAGACAGGAGAAACCCCACGGGAGGAGCTACTCCGAGGCGGCTGGATCAACCCCAATCTGGCCGATATTTTAGGGCTTCCTTCCCAGGAAGCCACCTACTATGTATTTGCGTATCTGAAAGAGTACAAGTCAAACACAGTGAAGATCCGGGTGGAGGCTCGGAAGCCATGAAGCCACTACCCTCCGCCCTGATCAACGCCGCCCTAATCGATGCCGTCAAAGAACCAGGCGTTCACCTTGAAGGACCCAAGACGGGAAAGGTCGACGCTCCCCTGGTGTTGAAGGGTAGCTTTCGCCTTCCCAAAGAGTTCGCCCAAGGAAACCCGGTGCATCGTCAGTTGATTTTGTCGATTCAGATGGGCGGCGTGAACGGCACCTGCACACCCTTCGCAAAAACGGCATTGTTTAAAGACGACGCCCGCGAAGATGGCAAGGATTGGGTGGGAAGTTTCGAGATCGACATGTTCCAGCACATTGGCTTGAACATGGCCGGCGAGTTCTATGCGGTTGCTTCCATGGGGCCCCTCACCTCAGACGTTCTTAAGATCGAAGTCACCTAGGTGGTCGCCGACCCTATGGGCGTGATTTTTTCCTAGGCCGTCTTTCCTAGGAGCTTCCTGAATATCACAACGTGAGTCAGGATGGCGTTAAATACCAAGAGAGCCGGTAGCCAGACATAGGGGAAGTACACGACCCAGGTGTTGAGGTTCTGAGGCTCGGTACCAAACTTGTGAACCATGGGCGAAGCGCTGACTGCGATAACAGCGATTGCCAAGAGACAAACACTCCCCCACACATTCCATATCCAAACCAAGGCCTTCGGCACCTTTGCCCCGCGAAGCAAGGCCAGGCCAAGCACGAGCGCCAGCGCTCCGGTCACGATATCGAAGTTGTACCCGGAGTAGGACAGCTCCCGCGGCATGATTTCCAGATCAGCGGCCCGGTGCATAATCAGCTCAAGGGGCAGGCGGAAACACTGGATTAAGACCAGCACGCCCAAAGAAAGATTTCGAGCCAGGCTTTTCCCCACTGGAGACAGGCCAACAAGAATGGGACCCAAGAAGCAAAGGACCATCAGGGGAACCATGGGCGGAGGCGTCACATCGAATTTCGCCAGAACGCCAAACCTTGCCAGGAGAGCCGTCAGCAAGACCCAACCTAAAACCGTCGCCTCGAACACAGGGCGGTTCGGAACGGCACGCGAATAGATGCTTCGTGTAATGAGGGTCACCACCAAAGCGATCCCCGCTATGCCATAGTAGGTGAGCGCGTCAAAAGTCGGCGGCTGAATAAGAACGGTCCCGAGCATCCGAGTTTCCCCAATCTTCTGCTTACCGCGCGCACAAGAACCTAGCTTTCGCTGACGTGCTCCGTGAATGCGACAAAGTAACCGTTGGGATCCTGAACCGCGAATTCGCGCATACCGTAGGGCATGACTTCTGGACCCCAAGCGAAGGTAACCTTACCTTTGAGTTCCTGGGCTAGGGCAATCACATCTTCTGGATATATGTATAAAGTCCCACTGCAAGTTGGAGAACTTGGCGTTCCCTGGGGAGGCTCGGTGTAGAACTGAAAGACCACCTTGTCCCGGCTAACTTGCGCCCAGGTTGGGCTCTCGGCGTTGGGATGAATCCCGCTCAAACGAAAACCGAGACGCCCGTAAAAATCGAGCGTCTCGGCCATGTTCGAAACAAGAAGGGACGGAACCACTCCGGCTCCAATCCACACCGGATTTGTCATTCGTCGTTATAGAGGCGAAAAATGTCGGTTAAGGCGATGCCACCTGTCTCCATACGCTCCCCAACCGCACGTACGCGATATCCCACGGCAATCGCCTGGATTCTCTGGTAGAGCTTCAGACGCTCCTCGGTTGGCGGTGGATAGGTAAAGAGAGATCCAAACAACAGGGTCTCGCCTGAGCCATCGTCTAGACGCAACTCAATGGTCACCCCCCCATCGACAGGGGTTTGGTCATCGATCTTGGCGACAACACCTTCCAAGGTGATATCGGTCGGTCGGAGGTTCCCCGCCTTGGTGGAACAGCCCATAAAGACTAGCGAGAGGCTAAGACACGCCAAAAGTAGTTTTGTCAGAGTAATTTGTTTCATTTCACAACCTCGAGGTTAAAGCCCAGGTTGGTGGCCCCTCTATTCTACAAGAATGCCCGGCCGTTGCCAAAGACGACCGAGCATTCGATTACGCCGCGTATTGGAGGTTTGGGGCGTGGTTAGTCGTTACGGGTCTTAATGCTCCCCCAGGAGGCCTCTTCAACCGGAGTGGGTGCCCCCACTTCGATCGTACAGCTGCAGATAAGTCCACTTACAGATCCTGCTGTATCCCGGGTGTAAAAGTAGATCCGGTTCTGCCCCTGGGTGACAGGGACGTTGTTGTCCGTGGCCGTGTATTCCACCCCAATGACGGGGCCGGAAAACCCGGAGTTCAGAGGAACCCCGTTCACGTACACCCCGATCGGGTTGGGGCCGGTTGGCGCATCGCCGAGCCGATCATCACCGGCAAAGGTGCACGTCACGGTGGCGGGATTCGTTCCCGGCGTTGTTACGTTGAAAGGCGCACTGAAGAGCACGGACTTTGCGGGAATACCGGAGCCACAGCACTGGAAGATCAACCCATGGATATGGTTGATCCACCGAGCATCCGGATCGGTCGAGAGAGTGAGGGCTGGCCAGGCAGTGGGGTGGGGAGAAATCAATACCGCTGAAGATCCGGCGTCCGCAGCCGCAAAGTCGACGGCCGTGAAAGAACTCCCACGAAGCGGCAGCATGCTGGGGCCCGTGAGCACTGTGAAAATGTCATCGGGACTGGAAACGTACGAGGTGGTTGGAACTGTACCGGGTGACCCGCCTACCTGACCCGAGCGAACGATGATGGTCTCGGCA
>JABDJR010000518.1 GCA_013003415.1 Candidatus Eiseniibacteriota bacterium
CCTTAGCCCCGCCTGCCGAGGGCACCGATCACTCGGCTCACTTCAACAGCACAGATTCGCCTCAGTTTCAGGCTTTGAATCAACTCAACCTCGAAATTGGCAGTCAGCTTTCCTCCTTCCCATTGAGTTCTTCGGCTGGAGGGTTTGCCTATAGTTTTGATGCCGATCTTGGGGTTTTGAGTCGGCCCACCGACAGTTTTGGTTCTGTCTTTGGAGAACGCCCACTCACGGTTGGAAAAGGGAAGTACAACATTGGGGTGAGTGTGGCCGAGTACACCTTCGACAACCTCGATGGGTTGGATTTGCGTGAAGGTGAAATGCAGTTGGTATTCACCCATGTCGACATCGGCGGAGATGGCCCTCTAAACCCCGCTCTCGAAGGTGATCTAGTCACCTCAAATCTGTACATCAATATTGAGACCCAAATCACCACCTTGGTCGGTACTTACGGAGTTCGCGACAACTTCGATGTGGGAATCGCCATTCCGGTCGTCGATGTCAGCATGCAGATGTCCGCCGAAACCCGAGTAGAGAGAGTAGCTACCGGGGACCGAGACATTCATATTTTTCCTTCAGGCCAAGACACCGAAGTGGTGCGGCGCCGCGGGAACGCCTCCGGTGTTGGCGATGTGCTCCTTCGAGGGAAGTATGTTGCATTGCAGAGCGGGAAGAACCATGTGGCCCTTTCTGGCGACGTCCGGCTCCCCACCGGCGATGACGCCAATCTATTGGGAACCGGGGAGCTGCAAGTCAAAGCATCTCTCCTGGGCTCTATCGTCAATCGAACTTTTTCACCTCACGCGAACCTTGGCGTCGCCCTGTCCGGTGGAGACATTTCCAACGAAGTGGTTTATGGCGCGGGCATGAGTTGGGCCGCGGATCCCAAGTTAACCGTGAGTGCCGATCTTGTGGGCAGAGCATTGATGTCTGTCTCGAGAGTGAAGATGGAAGACGAGGAGTTCCAATACATCGAGGTCGATGATACCGGCGGCACGGTCAAATCTATCGTTGTACCCCGGCTAACCGTGGAAGACTCCGAATCAACGGTCAACCTGCTTCACGGCGCAGTAGGGGCCAAGCTGAATGTTGGCGGTAACTTCCTGATTTCGATGAACGGTTTGTTTCCGCTCAACGACAATGGGCTTACGGACAAGTTCTCAGGTCTGATCGGCCTAGACTACAGTTTCTGAGTTTCCCCTTGCGTTGGGGAATTGCGTTTGCGCTTCTGATTATTCTGGGAGCCGGATTTTTTCTTAGGGCCTCTCCTGGGCTTCAATCCGAAGGACTCACGCAAGATGCGGCTTACCATCTCCGTCGCGCCTTAGCCTGGGATCAGGGGAGCTATGGTGAGATCGACGCCCTTCGATTTCATCCCCAGGGACACTTGGCTTGGGACACCGACCCCCCCGGGCTCTATGCGGTCAGCTCTATCTTCCTTGGATCCGATCCCGAAGGGAATATCCGCGTTTTTCAAGCCGCGGTTGGGGCCCTCATTTCCCTGGTCGGGTTTCTGGTGGCCTCCCGCTTGTGGGGCAGTCCCTACGCCGGGCTCTTGGCGGCGGCTTTTCTGGCTGTTGCCCCCGGCCACGTGGTTCGCACGTTTGCGCCGGGCTTTCGCTACGACGGGCTGGGAACACTTCTTATTGGTGCCCACCTCTTCACCCTCCTTTCTTTTCTAAACACCTCCAAAACCATTTGGCTGTTTCTAACTTCCCTCTTGGTTTTCCTATCCCTAACGGTCTGGCGGGCAACGGTGGGTTTCGCCGGGCTCGAGATTCTTGTTCTGGCCGGGATTTGGGTTGTCTCTGGGGATAAGAAGGCTCCAAAGACAGCTTTAGCCATTCTCTTAGGTTTGATGCTGGGCCTCTTGTTGCCCTACATGCGGGCTCAGGGCGTCCTGTGGTCCCAAGGCTTCTTCCTGACTCTTCTTCTGGGCGTCGTGCCGTTTTTCTATTCTTTGTCCAATCCCAAGCGGCTCTTTCGCGCGGTTACATTGGGTTTGGTGTTGGTCGTAAGTCTAGTTGGCCGCCAGGCCATTTCCCAAACCGCCTTCGACCGGGAAGAGGGGTCGGCTTTTCGCGTGTGGTTAAGCCGTTTCGGATGGGGAGAAGGGGATCCGTTTCTCGAAAACCTTTACAGCTTTGTTCGTGAACTGGGTAGCCCGGGTGTTTCCGTGTTCTGGAACCCCAATGTCTTTTCCTGCGGATTACTCCTGGTTGTGATTGGCGTTGCCCTCTGGTTTCTGCGTAATCGCAACAATGTGGATTCCAAGCAGCCATCCTGGGTGTTCGTCTTCGTACTTACTCTGGTTTGGGTAGCCCTTACCGCACTGGCGGATCGCAACAAGGTCTTCGCCTCGCTATTTCTTGCAGCTGTTGCAGGAAGTTGGGTGCCTTTTTGTCAAAGCTATCGGGGGAGGTTGGTCCCTGCTCTGCTGGCCGTCATGATCACTGGGTCCCTAGGACTCATGGGATGGTCGAGCTATCAAGGATCCAAAGAGTTTGTGGGGCAATTCGATCCCGCCCTGGAGCAGCTGTGTGCATTCTTGCAGGAAGAGGTTCGCGATGGGGAGGGCGTAGCTTCGGATTGGGGAACGGGGTATGCCCTGCAAACGTACGCTCAAGTTCCCACCCTGACC
>JABDJR010000549.1 GCA_013003415.1 Candidatus Eiseniibacteriota bacterium
ACCACGGGGGTACTCAGCGTCTGCGGCCGAATGGCAGCCGATACCCCCAGCACACCGAACATATTGAAGATGTTTGAACCGATGATGTTGCCTACCGCGATATCTGCGTTGCGGCGTGCGGCAGCCACCACAGAGGTCACAAGCTCCGGGAGAGAAGTCCCGGCGGAGACAATGGTTAGGCCAATCATCAGCTCGGACATGCCGGCCGCCCTGGCTAAGGTCAGCGCAGCCCCCACGAACACCTTCGATCCCAGAACCAGCATGGCCAGCCCACCGACGATCAGGACAACGTTGACCCAAAGCTTATCCAAGGCGCGAAAGCGTGGAATGTCGACCGTGTCCAGAAGTTCGGCTTTAGCCAGTTCAGTGTCCTGAACATCTGCGGTGCGACTCGTTCGGTAGGCGAAAAACACATAGGTAATGAGGGATGACACCAGGAGCACACCCGCAAATCTCGGCAAGGTCCCACCGAAGGCGAGGCTCAGCCAAGGGGTGGCCACGGCGAGAATCGCAACCATCAAGTCACGGCGTATCGCACGGAGTTGAGCGCGAATCGGATGAATGAGCGCGGTGATACCCACAATGATTCCGACGTTGAATATGTTGGATCCAATGGCGTTGCCAACACTTATATCGGTTGATCCCGCCAGGGTGGCGGTGACGCTGGCCGCAAGCTCGGGGCTCGAGGTCCCAAACCCAACAATGGTCAATCCGACGAAGAGTGGCGACACGCCCAGGCGCATGGCGAGAGAGGAAGCCCCACGCACCAAAGCCTCGGCTCCGAGGGTGATCACGCCAAGCGAGATCCCGAGTGTCATCCATTCCAACTTATTTGCCTTCCCTTTCCTCAAATTGCAGGGCTAATCCAGTCGCATTCTTTCATGCCCACCGATTTCCGTCTTCTTGAGAACCCCGCAGACCGTATCGGGTCGGCTCTCTAGAGTGAAGAAGAACCCATTGGGGGGGATGAAATATCAATTCAGCTAAATGGCGCCATCCATTGGCCGAAAATGAAGGCCATCGGGGGAGATGAGAATCCATTCTAAGTTCATTCGGGGGGATGGATTTAAGGCCGGAATTGCGGTGGCTGGGGCGCTTTTGGGACTCATTGGGCGGAGTCTCGACAAGTTTGGCACCTACACATTGCCTTCATCGCAAGTTCATCTCCCGGGATCAGATTTCTATTCTGTGGAAATGCTCATTTACGTTGACCCCATCGTGGGGTTTGGTATTCTCATCGCGAATTATTTCGTCTTGATTTCAGACCATTTAGGAGGACTAAACAATGGCAACCACGACCAAGGCCAAAAAAGTGGCCAAAAAGGCTCCCAAAGCCGCTAGCAAGACCGCCGTTCCCAAGGTGGAGACCCCCAAGGCTTCCCTGAAGGACCTCGCTATCGGCGAAGGCATTGGCTTCATCGCCGGTGACATTTACACCTACTTGTACAAGAACGGTGAGGCTTCCCTCATCGATCTCAAAAACGAGCTCAAGCAAACCCCGGCCATGATCCAGTTTGCTGTGGGCTGGTTGGCTCGCGAAAACAACGTCGTCCTTTCCAAAAAGGGCGCCGGCTACATGATTCGCTTGAACAAGTAGTTCAGCTTGGATTGCCTACCCGGATTTGCTCCGGGTAGGCTCTCCGATCTCTTTCGGAGTAAGATGTTCGGATGAGCAAGCCGTCCATCAACATCTTGTCCGACCCCCTCAATCTCCTCGCCCTCGCTTTTCTCCTCATCTGGGGAACCCTCATCACCTTTTTCCGCCCCATTGGCGGGTTCGGTGTCGAAACCGACTTCTACGGTGATCTCGTTTTTTACTCCCGCCAGTGGATGGATTCCGGGCCCAATGTCATGAATGGGTTTCGGGGACCCTTCTATTACATCTTGTTGGGGGTGCTTTCCAAGGTGTTCGATGCTTACGCCATCGGCAAGGTGATCTCCGTTCTATCCGCCACCGCCGGTCTCGTTATTTTCGGGCGTTTTGTAAGAACCCTCTGGGGCCCGGCCATGGCATTGGCCGCCTGCCTTTTCCTCGCCGCCAACACCACCATGTTGGAGTACACCTACCGCGCCGGCACCGATCTTCTGTTCTGGCTGTTTGTAGTTTCCGTGGTGGCGCTGCTTTTGGGTCGAGAGCAGCCGAGCTTACGGCGTGTTGCCTTCGCGGGTTTACTCGCCGCCTTCGCCTATCTCACGCGTTACAACGGACTCGCTCTTCTCCCCGGCGGCGCGTTGGGATTGCTCATTGCCTTTGGTTTTTCTCGCAAGAATTGGATGCGAGCAGGCGTGTTTGTTGCGGTTTGGGTGCTGACCGTCTCACCTTGGGCCATCTATTTGTGGCAGCAAGCGGGAAACCCGCTTTGGAATAAGAACTTTCAAAACATCGCGATCGAGATCTACACCGCGAGCGCGAACCTAGCCACTCAAGGTGGTTTTATGAGCTGGGTGAACTTCACCTCGATGGGTGAAGTGATTCGCGTAGATCCCTCGAAGTTCTTGCTTACCATTCTGGCCAACATACCCAATCACATTCTGCGCGATGCCAAAGATCTGGTGTATTGGCCCTGGGCGATTGCGGCGGCGCTTGGATTTATGGTGGCCTTTCGGTCATGGATGCAGCGCCGGGCGCTGGCGTTTCTCGTTATTGGCGTCATTCAGTTTGTTGTTCTCCTGCCCGTTTTCTACAACCCGCGTTTCATGGTGCCGCTTTTGCCTTGGTGGGCAGTGGCGGCTGCGGGCTTGGTTTTGTTGGTCGAGCGATTCGCGGCCAAACCCGACGCCGGCTCCAATCCGAAGAAGAAGGGCGCCAAGAAGAAAAAGGCGCGGCGACTTTCCGCTGCCATGGTTGCGGTGCTTGTGGTGTTTGGAATTCCCTGGGCCGTCATGAGCGCCAGAAATTTCCACGCCGCCATCAGTTCTTCCAAACACGGAGGCGTTCCCAAGGAATATCTCGACCTAGCGGACCAAGTGAAGAAGAAGCGCTTGGTGCTGAACGAAAGAACCCCGATTGCGGCTCGAAAACCCCACATTGGTTATTTGCTTGGAGCCCCGGTGATCCCCATTCCGGTGGGAGGCCAGGACGAGCTTAGAAACTGTGGCGCGCATTACATTCTGGCTTCGGGAGTTGAGGCCATTGCCTATCCGGTGTTCAACAACCTCATGGCTCCCCAAAGCGCCGAGGTCATTCCAAGAAACCTTGAGTTTGTCGCCTTTGGCAAACACGAGATGGACGCCACCAAAACACGAGTGGCGAGCCTCTATCGCGTGAAAGATCCTCTTCCTTTTGAGCCTCGAGTTCAG
>JABDJR010000552.1 GCA_013003415.1 Candidatus Eiseniibacteriota bacterium
GCACATAAAGATCGTTTCGCCGCACCTCTTTCTTCTCAAGATAAAGCAAAGGATCGAAGTCTTTGACTTCGCCCCCAACTTGAGTTGTGAGGTCGGATGCGTCGAATCGGGTGAGCTGGGTTATGCCGCTATGGCCGGCAACCAGACCGTCCCAAAATTCTTTTGTGGTGTTTCCCAGGGGCGTAATCGCCCCAAGGCCTGTTACAACGACTTTGCGATTCATAATATTTCTTAAGATTTTTAAGATCTATGCAGATCTTAAAGCTCTAATTGGTTATTTGATGTTTGCTTGGAGGTAGTTCATAGCATCACCGACCGTCAGCATTTTTTCTGCTTCATCATCGGGAATCTCTACGTCGAATTCTTCCTCTAAGGCCATGATCAGCTCGACCGTGTCCAAGGAATCGGCACCCAAATCATCGATAAAACGAGCCTCGGGTTTGACCTGGTCAGGGGACACGCCCAACTGCTCAACGATGATTTCTTTAACTTTATCCTCACTCACTGACATTGCTTATCCTCCAGTGTGCCAAAGGCACCTTATGTGCCAAGGGCACCTCAATTGGTAAAAGGACGCCATCCGTCCCTTCAGCCTGCAAAGGCTAGGCCATGACCATGCCCCCGTCAACATGGATCACTTGCCCGGTTATATAGGCCGCAGAGGGGCTCGCCAGGAAACTCACGACTTTGGCGATATCTCCGGGTTCCCCCAAACGTCCCAGGGGGATGGATTTAAGCAGAGATGCCTGTACATCCTCCCCTAATTCTTGGGTCATCGCGGTCTGGATGTACCCCGGAGCGATGGCATTGACCGTCACTCCCCGACTCCCTAATTCCTTGGCCACGGAACGGGTCAGCCCGTGGACGGCGGCCTTGGAGGCCGCGTAGTTTGTTTGTCCCGCGTTCCCGATCGTCCCAATCACCGAGGAGATATTGATGATCCTCCCCGAGCGGGCGCGCATCATATCGCGGCTGAACACCTTGGTGCAGTAGAACGTACCGTTGAGATTGATCTGCAAGACCTGGTTCCAGTCGTCGGCTTTCATTCGGGCCAGCAACTGGTCCCGTGTGACTCCGGCATTGTTCACCAGGACGGTGACCTTCCCCAGGGCCTCTCCGATAACCTTTGCCGACTCTTGAACCTGTTCAAGATTGGCCACATCGAGTTCTAGGGCGAGAGACTTTCTTCCGAGTTTCTCAATTTCCTGAGCCACGGGCTCCACTCGGTCTTTGCTCCGTGCGGCAACGACCACATCGGCGCCTTGCCGAGCGAGTTCCATAGCAATTTCGTGACCGATGCCACGAGAAGCACCGGTGACCAAAGCGACTTGGCCCTCTAGGGGTTGGGACATGAGTTCTGGCCTTTCCTCTTTCTCGCAACTAGGCGGGGCTGTTTGAAAAAAACTATGCGTCTAAATCCGCGAGCGTTTTGACTTCAAGAGAGCGATCAATCGCACGCATCAAACCGCGCAAAACTTTACCCGGCCCCACTTCCATGAAGGGACCACCAGGGTCTTTGGCAAGCTGGACAACCGAGGCATTCCATCGAACCGGGCTCAGCACCTGCTGGGCCAGAGATTCGCGAATGGCATCGGGCTCCTGAACGACCTGGGCCGTGGCGTTGGCCACAACGGGAATCGCCGCGGTTTGAACTTCGACTTCCCGAAGGGCATCGCGAAGACCATTCGCCGCCGGCTCCATGAGTGGAGAATGAAAGGCTCCGCTCACGTTCAGGGGAACCACTCTTTTGGCGCCCTTATCACTGGCGACTTTCATAGCCGCCTCAACTGCGGACGGATCTCCAGAGATGACAACCTGAGCCGGTGAATTGATGTTGGCCGGACAGACAACTCCGTCTGACACGGAGGCGCAGATTTCCTCGACCGCCGAGGCATCGAGCCCAAGAATGGCGGCCATGGTCCCGGGGCGGGAAAGACCCGCGTCATACATGAGCTCGCCCCGGATTCGGACCAAACGCAGGGCGTCTTCAAAACTTAGGGACTTTGCAATGACGTAAGCGCTGTATTCCCCTAAAGAGTGTCCGGCGGCAGCGGTGGCCACCAAGCCACGCTCTTGGGCGTCTCGATAGGCAGCAATGGTGTGGGCAAGAATGGCCGGCTGCGTGTTCTTCGTTTGCGTAAGTTCGTCTTCAGGCCCTTCAAAAAGGAGGGTCTGCAGATCAAAGCCTAGGGCTTCATTGGCTTCCTGAAACGTCTCGCGAGCCGCCGCAGAACTCTCGGCAAGTTCTTTTCCCATACCAACAAACTGGGAACCCTGCCCCGGGCACAACACAACCGTCTTCATCGAGCCGGACCTTCCCAGCGAACCACAGAAGCGCCCCAGGTCAGACCCGCACCGAACGCAACCATCCCCAACATGTCCCCTTCTTTGATGCGCCCGTCGCGGACCGCCTCATCGAGAGCAATGGGAATGGAAGAGGCTGAGGTGTTTCCGAATCGATCGACCGTAACAACCACTTTCTCTTCGGGAATGCCCAACCGTTTTGCGGTGGCATCGATCATGCGGAAGTTGGCTTGATGAGGGATAAAGAGGTCGATGTCATCGATGGTGCAAGCAGCAGCATCGATCGCCTTGCGACTGATGGCTTCCATGCCCCGGACTGCAATTTTGAAAACCTCGTTGCCGTTCATTTTCATGCTGTGAAGCTTCTTCTCAACCGTGTCGTGAGTGGCCGGGTTCCGAGATCCACCCGCCGGCATATAGAGAAGCTCGCCGTGGACGCCGTCGGAGCCGATGGCCACCGATTTCACACCGACGTCTGGCTCGGGACTTCCCTCAAGAACCACAGCTCCGGCTCCGTCACCGAAAAGAACGCAGGTTGAGCGTTCGGAGTAGTCAACAATGCGACTCAGGGTCTCAACCCCGACCAAAAGAATGCGTCGAGCCTGGCCGGAAACTAAAAGGGCGCGACTAAGGCTAAGACCATAGATAAAACCGGAACAGGCCGCGCTAATGTCGAAAGCCACAGCGTTCTTGGCCCCCAACTTTCCCTGAAGCGTGCAGGCGCAAGAGGGAAACATGTAATCGGGAGTCACCGTCCCTACAATGATGGTGTCGATATCGTCGATTTCCCAACCCGCCATATCAATAGCTTTTTGGGCTGCCTTCATGGCTAAATCGCTAGAAGCTTCGTCTGGCGCCGCAATGCGTCGCTCTTTAATTCCAGTTCGCGTGGTGATCCATTCGTCGGATGTATCAACCATGTGTTCTAGGTCGGCGTTCGATAGAACCCGTTCGGGGTAGTACGCCCCGCATCCTCGGATGACCGCCGATTTAGGAATTGACAACCTCTCCCTCTTCTTCCCGCTGCAACTCAGTTCGGATGGCATCGTTCAAGCCACTCCGCACAAGCTGTGCAGCAAATCGGATCCCGTTTCGGACTGCTTTAGCGTCCGATCGTCCGTGCCCAACAATACTAATTCCATTCACTCCAAGCAAAGGTGCCCCCCCATACTCAGAGTAGTCCATTCTTGTTTTCAACCGCTTAAAGGACGGCTTTAACATGAGCGCGCCCAACTTGGATTGGAGATTGCTCCCAATTTCCTCGCGGACAACCGCTCCAAGAAAAGGCCAAACGCTCTCGGCAAACTTCAACATGACATTGCCGGAAAAACCATCGGTGACCACGACATCGGCGTTGCCACTTAAAATGTCTTGCCCTTCCACATTTCCAATGAAAGCACTGCGCCTTTGCATCATGGCATGAGCTTCCTGAGCTAATTCGGTTCCCTTGGAAGACTCTTCGCCAATATTCAAGAGACCAACCCGAGGTTGTTCCAACTTGAGAAGAGCTCGTGCGTAGAGCTCACCCAAAATAGCGTATTGGTAGAGATTAAGGGCTTTGCATTCCGCCGTCGCCCCCACATCGAGAAGGATGACCCAGGGTTGAGACGGTCGGGAGGTTGGAATAAGAGTGGCCAGGGCCGGTCGCGAAACTCCAGCAATGCGACCGATGTTGAGAAGACTGGAAGCAACCATCGCTCCCGTGTTCCCTGCGCTGAAGACACCCTTGGCGGAGCCATCTCGAACCAAGCGTGTCGCAACCGCAAGAGAGGAGTCGCGCTTTTTGCGAAAACTCCCTGCCCCCGACTCGTCCATGGCAACCTGCTGGGCAGCATGAACAATTTCCAATTCGTCGTTCTTGCCAAAGCTCTTTAGCTTTTCCTCAAGCTTCTGCTGATCGCCGACCAAAATGGGTCGAAGCAGATCTCCGTACCTATCTTGGGCTTCACAGGCTCCCTGTATCACCACATCTGGAGCATGGTCTCCCCCCATAGCGTCTACCGCAACCGGAATAGGTTCCTCTAGGGAGGTTTTGGAGGTCATCTTGAGTGTTTCGTCCTAGCCTCTAGTCAAGGTCAGCGATCTGAACTTCGCGTCCTCCGTAATGGCCGCATGCAGAGCAAACGCGGTGCGGGCGCTTCGCTGCCCCACAATTGGAACATGCCGAAGAAGTTGCCTTCATCGGTTTCCAATTGGTCCGTCGTTTTGCCTGCCGGGTTTTTGAATGTCGTCTTTTTGGCAGTGCCACGTGTCTTTCCTCCTCAGTCTCGTCGAGCTGATTTATGACTTCTTCTTTTGAAGATCTTTTAAAGCCCCCCATCGGGGGTCAAGTCTTTCGTCTGAACAATTACAGGTGGCTCGATTTAAGTTCTCGCCACATTCTGAACATAGACCCTTACAGTCCTCCCGGCAGACGAGCACAGAAGGCACCTCCAAGATGATGGCCTCTCGGATAGGGTCCTGGATAAGCAATTCAATCCCATCATGATATAGGATTGAGCCCTCTAGTTCCAAGGCTGTCTCGTCTCTGGGATCTTCCTTGCCCCGGAGATCCGAGAAAAACAACAATTCCGTCACCAGAGACTGCGTTGCAGGTTCAGTACAACGCCCGCAAGTCCCTTTCAGGTCTACAGTTGCCTCACCGCGGAGGGTGATCTGGTCTCCCCGATGTTCCGCATCGATGGCGACGATCACCGGCCCGTCGTGGCCCACCCAATCCGCCAGGTCGAGTGCGGAGGCACTCTCTTTGAAATCGAGTTGGCTGTGACCCTGAGGCAGGTCCCGGATTTGAATTCTCACCGGGCTCTTCTCTCTCTAAAGTTTGAAGTCGGGGAAGAAGAAAGGAATCTCCTTCTGAACCGACTCGGGAGAATCAGAACCATGCACGGAATTGGTCTGAATGTCTTTTCCAAAACGGGCCCGGATCGTGCCTTCCGTGGCATCGGCCGGATTGGTCGCGCCCAACAACTCACGGAGTCTCGGGATGGCGTTCTCGCTTTCAACCACAAGAGGCGCACAAGGTCCGGAGGTCATGTACTCAACAAGTTCACCGATGAAAGGCTTGTCGGCGTGAACCGCATAGAACTCGCGAGCTTGGTCGGCACTCAACTGCACGATTTCCAAACGCCGCACTTTGAATCCGGCTTCTTCGACCATGGTTAAAACAGGACCCATGACATTTCTCTCTAGAACATCGGGTTTCATAATCATCAATGAGTAGTTCATTCGTAATGCCTCACTTCGTAGCTTAAAGGTTTATCGTTGCATGGCTGTTTTAAGCAGCCCTGGAATTTCTGATGGAATAATGGCAACCGGAACATTGGCAGACTGAAGGGCCTCGGTCTTCTCTTGGGCGGTTCCTCCGCCTCCGGAGATAATGGCACCGGCGTGACCCATGCGTTTTCCGGGAGGTGCAGTTCGACCGGCAATGAAGCCCACCACCGGTTTCTTCATGGAGGACTTAATAAACCGAGCCGCTTCTTGCTCGTCGGTTCCACCGATTTCGCCAATCATGACCACCGCATCGGTGTCGGGATCGGCCTCAAACAGTTCAAGCGTGTCCAGGAAGTTCGTCCCGATAATGGGATCCCCACCGATTCCAATGCAGGTGCTTTGACCAATACCGGCTCGCGTTAAATGATCGACCACTTGATAGGTCAAGGTTCCGCTTCGGGAAACCAAACCGATGCGACCCTCTTTGTGAATGGACCCAGGGAGAATCCCAACCTTGGATTTTCCGGGCGAGATCAGCCCAGGACAGTTCGGACCGATCAATCGAGCGGGAGACGCTTCGATCTTCGCGTACAACTCGATCATGTCATTGACGGGAACGCCTTCGGTGATGCAAACAATCAGTTTGACTCCCGAATCCAGGGCCTCGTACATCGCATCGACGGCAAAGGGGGCCGGCACGTAAATCACCGAGCAGTCGGCTCCAGTGGCAGCTTTCGCTTCGGCTACGGAATCGTAGACGGGAACGTCGAAGATGTTCGCCCCGCCCTTACCCGGTGTAACCCCGGCCACAACTTGGGTGCCGTAATCGAGCATACCTTTGGTATGGAAAGAGCCATCGCGACCCGTAATTCCCTGAACAATGACTTTTGTTTTTTCGTTGATTAAGACGCTCATGGTTGCCCCGCTTACTTTGCTTTTTCCAAAACCAATTTGACAGCGTCGTCCATGGTTTCCGCCGGAGAAATGGCGTCGGAGTTAGAGAGAATTTCTTGCGCTTCTTTTTCGTTGGTTCCGGTGAGACGGGCAACGACAGGAACGCGAACGTCAAGCGTTTCGAACGCCGCCAACATACCCCGAGCCACATCATCGCAACGTGTAATGCCGCCAAAGATGTTGATTAGAATCGCCTTCACTTCGGGGTCGGCAAGAATAATACGCATGGCGGTAGAAACTTTTTCCGGGTTGGAACTTCCACCAATGTCGAGGAAGTTAGCCGGCTCACCGCCAAAGTGTTTGATGAGATCCATGGTGGCCATGGCAAGCCCGGCACCGTTCACGATACAACCAACGTTCCCTTCCAGAGGAACATAGGAAAGCCCCATTTCACGAGCTGCTTTTGCGTGCTCATCGGAGTCTTCGCGGAAAGCGACCAGGTGCGGGTGTTTGTAAAGTGCGTTGTCGTCGACACTCATCTTGGCGTCGAGAGCAATGACCTGACCCTCGGG
>JABDJR010000560.1 GCA_013003415.1 Candidatus Eiseniibacteriota bacterium
CTCCCGAGTTCACCTTCAGCGGCCATCACCACATGCAGGGTATTCTTATTGCCAACGGCCCGATGTTTTTAAAGGGCGAGGTGGAGGCGCGACAAAGCCTTCTCGACATTGCTCCCACGCTACTCTACCTAGCCGGTCTTCCGGTTCCTTCTTACATGGAAGGCAATGTGCTCGAAGCGTGGTTCGATCCGACCTATCTCGAACGTAACCCCGTAACCTTTAGCGGGGAGAAAGCACGGGAAACCGGCGGACCGAACGAGTTGATCCCGGTAATTCCTTATGTGCAGTAGGCTCACTTTGTTTTTGATTGGTTTTGGAGTTCACTCATGTTGAAGAGATTTGTGACAGCGGTGTTTTTGGCGGGTTTGGTGCTTGCCCCTCTGGGCTGCGGTAAGAAGAAAAGTGCTCCCGTGATTGTGATCGGTCTAGACGGCGCCGAGTTTTCCCTTCTCGTTCCTTGGATGGAAGAGGGCCACCTCCCGAACTTAAAGCAGTTCATGGATGAGGGTGCCTTTGGGGAGTTGACGACCGTTTATCCCATCCTCAGTCCCGTATGTTGGACGTCTGCGGTCACCGGAGTGAACCCAGGGAAGCACGGGATCTACGATTTCCAACGATCCGGCAAAGATGGAGCTCCGGCTCTGGTCGAGCAAGCAACGAGTCGGCGCGCGCTTCCTATTTGGTTGCTGCTCGATGACTACGGCTACCGCTCTGGGGTCATGAATGTACCCATGAGCTATCCCCCGGATCCTCTTCGCAAGGGAAAGATGATCAGCGGATTCCCTTTTCCCCAAGCCGATATCAACATCACCTATCCGCCGAGTTTGGAAGATGAGATCGGAGATTACCCCCTCGATTTCCTAGGAGAGAGCTTGTTTAAGCGGACTCCCGAGGAGATGCTGCGAGACTTCTACAAAGGCTTGGAAGCCCGTGCCAAGGTGGCGGAAGAGTGGGTTGGGTCTGGGGATCTTGATTTTGGATGGTTTGTGTTCACCGCCCCGGACAAAGTGCAGCACTTCTTTTGGAAGTTCATGGACCCTTCGCATCCCAATCATGATCCATCGAGTTCCAGCGAGTTAAAGACCGCCATCTTCGATCTTTGGAAAGAACAGGATCGTGTTCTGGGCAGGATCTTAACCGCCGCTCCTCCCGATGCGCGCATCATCATCATGAGCGATCATGGTTTTGAAGGCAT
This sequence comes from Candidatus Eiseniibacteriota bacterium, assembly GCA_013003415.1. Lineage (GTDB taxonomy): Bacteria > Eisenbacteria > RBG-16-71-46 > JABDJR01 > JABDJR01 > JABDJR01. The sequence continues at coordinate 1,196 of JABDJR010000560.1, forward strand.
CTACCGACAGGTCAATATGATGAACTGGTTGGCGGACACCGAGTTTCCCGAATGGCTCGCCAACCACGCCACGCCTCCCATGATGGTGACGAACGGAGTTTTGCACTACCACCTGGAAGGATTGGTTCCCGGGTCGGCTGATGGGGAAGCTTTGAAAGACGAGTTCGTGAGGCTGGCGGAAGGTCTTCGCGATCCGGAAACCGGGGACGCTCCCTTTGAGAAAGTGTTTCGCAAAGAAGACATCTACTCCGGTCGTACCTTAGAAAAAGCGCCCGACATTGTCTTCTATGAAAACCCTTACTACTACGTGACCAGTGGGGTTTCTCCGGACTCCCTGGATTTGGCGTGGATCGAAAACTTATGGTCGACGTCTTTCTCGGCCTACCATCGTCCCGAGGGCATTGTGGCCATGCGTGGTCCGGGGATCGAACCCAGCACCTCGGGTACCTTGAGAGAACGCCTTCAGGCGGGTGGGGACTTCAAGAAGGCCAACATCATGGACATCACACCCACCATTTTGGCTTTGGTCGGCGAGATGCTTCCCGATCAACTCGATGGTCGGGTGCTTGAGGAAGTTCTTACGGAACAACAACGCCTCGATTATCCCGTGGTGGTTGGTGAGGTTCCCGGGTTCCTACTCGATCGCCCGGTTCGTGAGCCCACCGAGGAAGAGCGAGAGAGCATGAAGGCCATTCCATACCTGGATGGTGAATAAGCTCTCTGCGTCCCACTTAGGGTCTAGCGTTTCTGCTGCTTTGCCTCAAGTTCTGCGCGCGCCTGGGCCAGGCTCGACTTGATCACCTGGTTGGACGGCATGAGCTGAAGGGCGGCTTCCCAAATCTCAATGGCTCGTTCCGTTTGCCCACAGGTTGCATAGGAC
>JABDJR010000573.1 GCA_013003415.1 Candidatus Eiseniibacteriota bacterium
GCCGATGATTCCGATCACCACGGTTCTTTTCATAGCTATAAATATAGCTAACTTTCTAGTTTTTTAGCTAGCTTCTAGAAGGCAAGGTCAAACCTGCATATCTAAGGATTGCTACGTAACTCAAAGCAACAGAGTTAATTAAGACCATTCCGCGACTTAGGCATCACTTTGGCACAACCCCTGCTCTAAGGGGGACCAGAGCAAAGAGAAAAACAGAGATCGGTGGCCGGAGGGACCGGCCGCCACTTTTTAGAAGATAGACACGAACGCCTCAAAGAAAAAGGAAACGTCATGGCGACCCAAAGCGACGGACCGAGCAAATACGAAGTTTCCCAAGGCAAGGGAGTTCCCATTAAGTCTTGGACGCAGGGTGTGGCTTTTGACGAAGGCGCTAAAGAACAACTGCTCAACATTTCGCAACTTCCGTTTATTCATGGCTGGGTGGCCGCGATGCCCGATGTTCACAGAGGCATCGGGGCCACCATCGGGAGCGTGATTCCCACCGTTGAGGCTATTGTGCCCGCAGCGGTTGGGGTGGATATCGGTTGCGGCATGATGGCGCAAAGAACCAGTTTGAAGGCAGAAGATCTGCCGGAGAGCCTAAGAGAAATGCGGACAGGCATCGAAGCCTCGGTTCCTCACGGGCTCTCCTTCGGGAGAAAAGGAAGAGACAGCAAGCGGAGAGATAAAGGTTCCTGGAAAGATCTCCCGGAAAGAGCTGAGCATGCATGGGCATCGCTCTCCCAAGATTTTGAAACTTTGACCGGCAAGTATCCGTTGTTCAAAAACGCCAACAGCCGGGTTCACCTCGGAACCCTTGGAACAGGCAACCACTTCATTGAGGTTTGCTTGGATGAAGAGGGTTCCGTTTGGGTCATGCTCCACAGCGGATCCAGGGGCATTGGAAACAGAATTGGAACGCACTTTATTTCCTTAGCCAGAAAAGAAATGGAAAGACTAGACATTCAACTCCCGGACAAGGATCTCGCGTACTTCAAGGAAGGCAGCACTCTCTTTGACGACTACGTCTTTGCCGTGGGCTGGGCACAAAAATTTGCTCGGACCAATCGGGAGCTCATGATGGCGGCGGTTTTGGAGTCGATGAAGACCGTTTCGGGCCTACCGCCATTTACAACAGACTTGGAAGCGGTGAATTGCCATCACAACTATGTGCAGCAAGAGCACCACTTCGGAAAAGACGTGTACCTCACCCGAAAAGGTGCGGTAAGAGCCGGAAAAGGCGACTTGGGAATCATTCCCGGCAGCATGGGTGCCAAGTCCTACATTGTTCAGGGAAAAGGAAACCCCCACAGCTACGAAAGCTGTAGCCACGGAGCGGGCAGAGCGATGTCCCGGACCCAGGCTAAGAAAACGTTTACGGTAGAAGATCACGAAAAAGCCACGAAGGGCGTGGAATGCAGAAAAGATAAGGGCGTGATCGACGAAACGCCCGCCGCTTACAAAGACATTGATGCGGTCATGGAAGCTCAAAGCGATCTCGTCGACATTGTTCACACCCTCAGGCAGGTTGTCTGCGTGAAGGGATAGAGATTGAGACTACGAAAGGGAAACCGTCATGTTGGAAATCGATGGAGCCTTCGGCGAAGGAGGCGGACAAGTTCTGCGCTCTTCGGTGGCGCTCGCGATGATCACGGGTCAACCCTTTCGGATTTTCAACATCCGAGGTGGGCGCTCTAAGCCTGGCCTCATGCGCCAGCATCTCGCGGGTCTAAACGCCGCTGCGACCATCTGTCAGGCCAAGACCCGAGGATTGGAACTTCGCTCGCGCGAGGTGACCTTTCAACCGGGCTCGGTCACCGCAGGCGACTACACCTTCAAGATCGGCTCAGCCGGAAGTGTGTGTTTGGTTCTCCAAACCATCCTCCCTGCTCTTCTGACCGCGAAAGACGTGTCTCGAGTAGCCATTGAAGGCGGAACCCACGTTCCTTTCGCTCCAACCTATGAGTTCTTAGACCAGGTTTACTTCCCGGTTTTGGAAAGCATGGGAGCCAGGATCGATCGGAAACTCGTTCGGCCGGGATTCATGCCCGCCGGTGGCGGAAGAATCGAGGTCGAGATTCATCCCGTCCTTGAGTTAGACCCATTAGAGCTGGTGGATCGGGGTACGTTGAGCCAGATCGAGATTACGGCTGCCGTTTCCGGGATTCCGGTGATCGTGGCCGAACGTGAGATCGAGGCGGTACGGGAGGTGTTAGATCAGCAGGTGAGTCCTGAAATGATCGAGAGCCAGGTAGTCCAATTACCTCGCCAGTTCGGTCCTGGAAACGCGGTTCATACGAAAGTTGAAAGCGCTTCCGGTCTTGCCATGTTCACGGGCCTCGGTCAAAGAGGCGTTCGAGCCGAGACGGTTGGTAAGCGGCTGGGAAAAGTCGTCCGACGGTACTTGAGTTCAAGCGCTCCGGTGGGTCCTCATCTTGCGGACCAGCTGCTTTTGCCCCTGGCCATGGCTGGGAAGGGCAAGTTTGTGACCCGAAAGCCGAGCGAGCATACGGCTACGAACATGAAAGTGATTGAGACGTTTCTGCCTTTGCAGTTTCGCACACGCGAACTTGAGGACGAGGACGTTCAGATCGAAGTGGTCGGTCTCTAAGGGATCGACAACAACAAAGTAAGCGAAGGTATTCCAACCTGCGGTTCCGGTTCGTGAATCCGGTCCGGCGCTCAGCGAAGTTCGCATGGAGTGTGTCGGTTGTGGGTACAGGCGTTTGCTACCTTGGTTAGCTCAATTGGTAGAGCAATCGGCTATGGACCGGTGAGTACCGGGTTCGAATCCCGGACCAAGACCAGCCTTCAAGCTGGTAAACGACTAGACAACCGCGAAGCCGCCAGCTGAAGAGAACGGTTCCTGCCCCGAGGATGAACCGTATCTCCGAAGCAGCGGACTGGGATCTTTGAAACAACTCCTCGGAGTTGGTGACGAACGCGTCGCAAACGGAACGAGACAGAGGCCGCTTCCGTCTCCAGTTCGATGTCCGCTTGCGTTCTCGTTCCGCACCCTCTCTACGAGTTGTTCCGTGAATAGACCGTGGCGGCTTCGCACTTATTTTTAGAGGAAAGAACGATGTGGTTAGTAAAGAGAGTACAGATCGATGAAGTTCAGCGGGGAATCCTGTATCTAGGCGGTCAGTTCCAACGCGTGTTGGAACCCGGGACCCACTGGATTTGGAGCCTCACCAAGAGTATCCAAGTCGTTGTGTGGTGGACCAATGTAGAGTACGAAGTAACCGAGGAATTTCATGTTCTCGATTTCTTAACCCGTAAGTACCCGGAGCAAACCGAGAAGCACTTGCAAGTTCTGACCACGACGTCCGATCAGATTGGCTATGTCTTCATGGATGGGGTGATTAAGGATGTGATGGGTCCGGGGGATCGGCGTGTTGTGTGGCGGGACGTCCTTGATGTTCGGTTGGAAGTCCAGTCCATCGAAGACAGCTTAGTCCCTGACTCTGTCATGCCTTGGATTTGGGAACAAGCCAAAGCCAACAACAAGTGGTTGTTCGAGAAGAACGTGACGTTCGCAGAGATCGGAGATGGCCAATGCGGGTTGCTGAAGAAGAACGGAGAAGTCCAGCGTGTCCTCTCCCCTGGGCGCTACGCCTATTGGCGCTTTCTCGACTCAGTCACCATTAAGGTGATCGATCAGCGTTTGCGTCAGGTCGATGTCGCGGGTCAGGAGATCTTGACCCAAGACAAGGTGACTTTGCGGATCAACGTGACCGGAACCTACCAGGTGAAGGATCCAGTGGCGGCGTCGACGCAAGTGGTGGACTACGAGAAGTTCATCTATTCGGAAATCCAGTTTGCCTTGCGTGGCTCCGTGGGAACCAAGACCTTGGAAGAGATCCTGGCCGACAAGTCGGTGCTTAACAGCATGATCCGTGATCGGGTTCACGACCGCGTCGCGGGCTACGGCATCGAGTTGTCGAGCGTTGGGGTGAAGGACATCATTTTGCCGGGAGAGATGAAGATTCTCTTGAACCGGGTGGTTGAGGCGGAGAAGGCGGCGGAAGCCAACCTTGTCCGGAGACGTGAGGAAACCGCGGCCACGCGTTCCTTAGCCAACACGGCCAAGATGATGGAAAACAACCCGATGCTCATGAGGCTGAAGGAGCTTGAGGCTCTGGAAAAGGTCACCGAGCGGATCGATAACATCACCGTGTTTGGTGGACTCGATGGGGTCATGAAGCAACTCTTGCCAAAGAGTTAGACCGAGGGTAGAGACCTTGTCTCTGCCCTCATTTTTTTCTGCGAACGACAACCCTCACGAACGAACCTGCCCCAACGCCCTCGCCCACCTGCGCTTATTCCGCGAGCATTCCCGCGATCTTCTGCACCGAATTCCAATTCCGAACTGTGATGACCATCTTTAGACGAGAGTCGAAGTATTGGCTGGTGAGTTTTGTTCGGGCTATGCCATTGGGGAAGCGAAAGAAAACATCCTGCCCCTTAACCAAGAAACGATCCGGGGGGGAACGATCAGGATCGAGCTGATCCAGACCAGCTTTCGAAGGCTTGGCCGAAAGAAAACCAACACTCAGAATCTTCGGCTCGTCTTTTGCCTGGGCCAAGGGGTGTTTTGTAGCGACGGATAAGAACTGTTTGGCGTCCCGCAAGACCACCGGAACTTCCAATCCAAAACTGTCATGAATGGCGGCTTGAACCATCTTCGGGATGCGTTTAGCCGTGGCCGCGCTCGCATGAAAAACCACATTGCCACTCTGTATGTAGGTCCGCACATCGGAACAGCCGGCTTCTTCGAATAGAGCCGCCAAGTCCTTCATGGGAAGCTTGTTCTTGCCCCCCACGTTGATGCCGCGGAGAAGGGCTACATAGGCATTGAGTTTTGCGATGATTCTACCCTCGGTTCAAGGCTGTCAGGATCCGAAGGGATGATTATGCAAAATCCTCAAGCTGATGACGAATGATTTCGCCGTCCACCATGAACACCACGTCTTCGGCAATGTTCGTAGCCAAGTCAGCAATGCGCTCTAGGTGGCGACTAACCGATAGAAAGTGAATAACGATCGGGATGGATTTCGGATCTTGCTCCATGATTTCTTGAACGACGATAAACATCTCACGATTGTAGTCATCGACAATGTCATCTTTAAGGCAAATCTCTCGAGCAAGTTTCGTATCCAAATTCACCAGAGAATCGAGGCTGCCCCGCACCATGTCTTGCACCGCTGCAGTCATATTCTGAAAATTCAGACCTGCGATGGCTGGGTGAGCGGCAAGAAAGGCGGCTC
>JABDJR010000586.1 GCA_013003415.1 Candidatus Eiseniibacteriota bacterium
CGGGGGGCGCCTATTTGGGCAAAGATGAAAACGAGGACGGCATCCGCGATTGGGAAGCCTTGAACGACCCGCGGGTGTTTGGCGCCAGTCGCACCATTCGCATGGGCCTTTCTCTGAGCTTTTAGGCTGTTACCCGGTAAGAGCAACGCTTGAGCTGGGAGGCTAGTTCAGAACAAGCTTCTGAGTGGTCTCCCGGCCTCCGGCGTTGAGTTTCAAGAAGTAGATCCCACGGCTCAAGCTGGAGTTGGGTGTCCAAGAAAGCTGGTGCGAACCGGCAGCACGAGTCTCGCGCATGATCTGAGCTACCCGTCGTCCCCGAACGTCGAAGACACTGAGATCGACCAAACCATCTTGGGCGAGATCGAAACTCAGGCTTCGAGTGCCGCGTCCTGGGTTTGGTTTCGGATTGTGCAGTTGCGTGAGGGTGGGTGAGACTGAAGGACGCGCCCGCGAAAGGGATTGAATCAGGGACAGGTCGGAAAAGTTCCCTTCAAAGATGGCCGAGGTCTGCGCGCTGGTGGCTCCAAACCAATCGCTGAGGAGATTGGCGTAGATACTTCGATAGTCCTCTTGAACTAACAAGTTTCCGAAGGGATCCAAGTTGTCGAGAGGGGGTTGCTTACCGTGAAGACCGCCCTCGACCCCATCGCCAATAAGAAACCAAGGAGCCGCCGTGCCATGATCCGTACCGAAGCTGCCGTTTTCGCCCACGCGCCGTCCGAATTCGGAAACGGACAAAATCACGACGTCTTCCTTGCGCCCGATACGGTCCATGTCCTGCAAGAACGCATCGACGCTGCGAGCAAAGTAATCGAGTAGGGTATCGTGATTGCCCTGCTGGTTGGCGTGAGTGTCAAAACCGTTGAAGGCGGCGAGGTAGATGGGCGTTGGTAGGTTGCCTTCGATGAGGGTAGCAATGGTTGAAAGTTGGTTCCCAATGGGCACGGCGGGGTAGTTCCCGGTAGCGTTGCCCAAGGAAGCTGCGTTCTCGATCACATCCGCATACTCGAAGGACTCCACATCCACTTGCCGAATAAAACCAAACTCGTCGTCGCCAGCAAATCCCGTCGTCACGTCATCGGGAGATGGGGTGAAGCCCGCGTTTACCAAAGCAAAGAACGTGTCTGGGTCGTCAACAATGACGCCCGTGGTGCCCCGGTCCCCAGAAAGGGGGAGTCGCGCGGAGAACCCTTGCTGCAAAGCGAGGGGTTCCGGGGGCAACACTTCAGGGAAATCGGGATTCAGCAGTTCCAAATAGCGAGCCAACCATCCACTACTCCAAACCGTTTCCGAACTCGACCCGCTGAACATGATGTCGGTGCCGCGGAAATGGGAGAGATTCATGTTCGGGTAGCCCACCCCTTGGATCACGGCCAAATTTCCCGCGTCCCAATGGGACATGAGAGGGGAGAGCGAAGGATGGAGCCCGATGTCATCGTTGAGCGTGAGAATCTGGTTTTGAGGGATGGCCAAGGTTGGGCGGTTCGCCGTGTAGAGACCATCCGTATAAGGAATCACGGTGTTGATGCCGTCGTTCCCGCCTTGAAAGACCACCATGACTAAGATCTTGGATCCCAGTTGAGACTGAGCTTGGGCCAGATGGGGCCACCACATGGGTTTCAGCATGGCCCCGCCAGTGGCTAACATCATGGTTTGTAAGAAGTCACGTCGTTTCATGGATCTAACTCCTTACTTGAGCTGGTAGTCCGGTAAACGGACCACGAGGTTGTAGAGATCGCGTAGTCGAGCCGCCGAATCGGGGAGGTAAATCGACCAATCATAGGGCTCGGCTCCCTGGAGAACCGCCTCAACCATGATCGCTTTGGTTTCCGGCGAGGGCGGCCGACCAAAGCAAAGGAGGCTCAGATCATCGACCAGGAGAAAGACATCGTTGGGGTCTCGAAACCGCATGGTTTCGGTGAGTACGTTGACACGGAAGCCGAATTCCGTGTCCCCGATACCGCCATCGATCAAGCTCGCGGAGAGGTTTTTGCGCAGAGGCAAAGTAAAGGTATTAATCCAACTGCGATGCCCGGGCCATCCTGCGACATTGGGTGGGTCGAGGAGCGCGTGCTCGTAGGCGAACATCTGGTAGCGAATCCACCGGCTTGGCAGTCCTTCGATGTCATTGGTGGGTTTGAAGTTTCCCACGTGGAACTTGCGAATCTGACCCGCATACAAATCGAGCCCGTCGCGGATGAGAGAACCCCGAAACTGTTTGGTATCGAGCAGATGTTTGCTCGAGAAGATGGTGCGCAATACCGGCGCGACCTCATAGTCGTTGGCGCGAAGGATGCCCGCGAGGTTTTGAATGTCAGAGTCGCTGGGGTTGTCATCGACGAACCAATGATAGAGCTTGCGGCAGATGAACTCGGCCGTTTCCTCCTGCTCAAAAATAATGTCGATGACGTCGTCGAGGTTCCAGTTGCCGGTTTGTCCTAGAACGGTTTTGGTTAGGTAGTCGTGGTAGGCCGGTTGGAAGAAAGTGTTGAGTCCGTCGGTGACGTAGCCCGTGCAAGCGCGTGCAACTTCTTCCACATCGGTCTGCGTGTAGGGAGCCTCCTCACCCATGGTAAAGAGTTCCAACAACTCCCGCGCGTAATTCTCGTTGGGGTTCCCGACACGATTTAAGTTGCCGTTCAAATAGATCAACATGGCGGGATCTTTGCTGACTTCACGAACCAACTCGCGGAAGTTCCCCAAAGCATAGCGGCGGAACAAGTCGTTCTGCTTATAGACCGACTGTGGAATGAAGACCACTTGGAGCTCGGTGGAAAAGTGGTCATGCCAAAAGTGCGTCATGGTTTCGGTGAGACCGACTTGATTCTCAATAATGTGTTCGGCCCACCAAACCCGGAGATACTCACCCCGATAGCGGTACTCCTCAATGATGGCATCTTGTTCCGCCGGAGTTAGATTGCGAAAGTCGGGGAGAGGTTCGAAAACCCAATCCCCGGGGGGCTCGGGCAAAGGCTCAGGAGCCAAAAGGTATGCGACAGCCCCTTCTAAACCCAAGGACTGCAGGTGTTGTATCTCTTCGTAGGTGGCGCCAATGATGCCGCGGTTTGCAAGTTGGGAAGCCACGAAAAGATCGATCGGGCCCTGCCACGGTCCCCAGCCCAGCGGGTTGGGGTTTGAGGCTCCGGCCTTGGGGTGCTCTTCGATGCCGCCGCCTAGGGGTGGCGTATCGATATTCAGTAGCCGCAAAGCCTCTGGGGGAGCGAGGGCCTCGCTGGATTGGAGCGCGGTTGAGCGAAGATCATCTAGGGCGCTTAGGCGTTTTTCAAGTTCAGCTTCCGGAAGGGCATCTGCCGAAGCGTGAGGTATTGATCCCCATGACGTGTGCAGAATCAACACAAGTGTGAAGGTAAGGTACACTTTGAATCGATGCATTGTTCGACTGCCTCCAAGCCAAGGCTCCCCACGGGGAACACCATATCATGCTAGGTTGTTTTCGACGAAAGACTTGCCTTCCCCCAGGAATTTCGAACGTGTGAAACTCGCTCAGGTTTAGAGGTTTACTTTGCACGATGCGTGCCACGGACGAAGTGACGGGTGAACAAATACAAGGAGATCCGGTGCCAGAAAAGAGTGTCCAAGAAACCCACGCCCCGAGTAACGCCTGCTTCGGATGCGGTCCCTCCAATAGCAAAGGCCTTCAAATACGCAGCTTCGAAGAGGGAGATGAGTTGGTCTGTCGTTGGACGCCCGAAGATCATCACGAAGCGTTCGAGGGAGTCCTAAACGGGGGCATCATAGGATCGATTTTAGATTGTCACGCCAACTGGTGCGCGGCCATGCACCTTATGCGCAAGAACAACCTGGACGCACCGCCGTGCACGGTTACGGCTGAATACGGAATCAAACTCCTGCGCCCCACGCCTTCGAAAACGGAACTCATCTTGCGCGCGAAGGTCATTGAGTCCACAGAAGACAAGGCCGTGGTTGAAGCAACCTTAGAAGCTGGGGGGAAAGTGTGCGATACCTGCCGAGGCACCTTTGTAGCGGTGAAACCGGGACACCCGGCCTATCATCGTTGGGGTTAGCCGGTGTACTGAGGGGGAAGCCCTAAACAGAAATCAAAGCCGTTCCAGACCCCGGCGGGCCTAAGGCTTCAGTCGCACAATGCGGGCGGCATCAACCAATCCGGATCGCGTTTCCAGGCGTAGCCAGTAAACTCCCGGCGCGGCTGATCGGCCCCGATCCGTCCTTCCGTCCCAAACGATCTCGTGTTCCCCCGCACGCACGGAACGATTCCCAAAGTTGCGGACCAGTCTCCCTCGCGCATCGACGATCCAACTTCGAACTTCGGTGTCTTGTGGGATAGAGAACCGAAAGGCTCCCCGGCTCCGCATGGGGTTGGGGAAGGGAGGGCCTGTAAAGAGATAAGGATTGGCGAGGCCAGGTTCGTCGACCACGCCGGTGGTCCCGTCGGCCCGGCGCAGGCGATAAATGTTGGCTTTCGTGATTCCTTGTTGGTCAAAACCCTCTTCACCGTAAAGGTCGGTGAAGTAGAGGCCGTCCGGCCCCATGGCCATGCCTACAACGGTGCCCTTCTGTATGCCGGAGTAGGAAACTAGCTGTTGGTCCATGACCACGCCCCCGGTATCGTCGAGCGCAAACTCCCAAATCCTCTTGCCGTTAAACACTTGTCCCGTCGCGTAAGTGGGGCCCGACCAAGCGACAAACATATGGCCCACGTAGTCGCTTCCTAACGCGCCGAGTTCATCGAAGATCAAAGCGGTGGGGCCGACGGTGAATGTGAATTCAAAGATGGCCCCCTGCGAGAAGTTGCAGCAATAGCCGTAGTTGCTTCCGGGAACCACTTTGATCACGCGATCGCCGACGTTGGTACCGTTGTCGGTAGCGTACAGAGTGTTGTCCGAGTTCCGCCAAGAGCCCCCGAAGGCATTGCGAACCCCCAAAGCGTAAACCAGACTCGTGGGGCCGAAGGGATTGTCCCCGGGGGACGTCCCATCTTGGTTGATCCGTAGAATCTTACCGCGGAGATCATTTGGATCCTGAGCCACTGCTCCTCCGGCAAAGGCATCGCCCACGTGAACGTAAAGCTTTTCATCGGGTCCTATGGAAATGTTGTGGACTTGATGAGAGGCGAAGCTGGGGATGCCGCCGAGCACCGTGATTCGATTGGTAGACGACAACCCGTCTGGAGAGCTCACCAGCCGAACGACTTGATTGTACTTCACTCCTAAGCTGTCATAGACCGAGGTGATGAACAGATCGCCGGTGGTGGGTTCAATCACAATCCCGCTGACACCCATTTCACCCGATCCCGGGAAGTCTCCGGTAGGCACAAAATTTAGGAGGGAGTCAGCATAGGTGTACACCGTGAAGTTGTTGGTGACAACTTTCACTTTGCCGTAGAGCTCGGTGACGTAGAACAAGGCATCCAAAGAGTCGGGTCCTGGGCTCGGGTGGAAAGCAATGTTCACGGGAAGAAAGAGATTCGAAACCACCCGTTCGATGACGTGTTCGTTGTCTTCGGGTACCCAGGGAACCCAAACTGACTGGGCTAAGAAATTGAAGTTGGGTTCCGTGTCTTCGCTTAAGCCGTAGTAGGTATTGCCGCCATCGTCCACCCACAGGAAAAGGGTGTCGTTGGGGGCAATGGTCACCGGAGGGAGATAAACCGTTCGCGTGGTCGCATCGTCGTCATCGAAGGTGATGCGACTGGTGGGGGCATTCGTAAGGCCCTGACTTCCCCCACTCCATACAATGCGAAGTGGGTAGTGATCCGACAGCGCAGGAAAATCGATGTAGTCATTGCCGCCAGGGGTACCAAAGATTTCGAGGTGGAGCGAGTCGGCGCCTTGGAAGCGCAGGAAGCCCGGCTGCGCACCGGTGTAGGGAAGTTGAATGCCACCCTGATCTTGTCGTTTCCAGTCGGGCGCTGCATTCGCCATGTCCTCAAGGAGCATGGGGAACGTCTGAGCTTGAGGAGCCGTGCGGAAGGGAATCCATTCACTCCACGGGGAAGTATCGTTCGGGGTTCCTGAGTCATCGCGGAAGCGTGCACGGATGCGG
>JABDJR010000600.1 GCA_013003415.1 Candidatus Eiseniibacteriota bacterium
CTGCCGTAGTTGCTGATCCAGCCGAGGCCCACGTGTTCGAGTGCGGCGCCTTCGGGCTCGGGACCAACGTGCTGGGCGGGGTCCGCCGCTCCGTGGCACTTGCCAAACGTGTGCCCCCCAGCCGTGAGCGCGACCGTCTCGTAGTCGTTCATGGCCATGCGGGCAAAGGTCTCGCGGATGTCTTGTCCCGAGCCAACCGGATCGGGCTTGCCGTTCGGTCCCTCCGGATTCACATAAATGAGACCCATTTGTACGGCACCTAGAGGATTCGCAAGCTCGCGATCGCCCGTATAACGCTCGTCTCCGAGCCATTCCGTCTCGGGTCCCCAGTAGATATCGCCTTCCGGCTCCCAAGCATCTTCACGCCCGCCGCCGAAACCGAAAGTCTTGAAGCCCATCGACTCCAGGGCCACGTTTCCAGTAAGAATCATCAAGTCGGCCCATGAGATCTTGTTCCCGTATTTTTGCTTGATCGGCCAAAGCAAGCGGCGGGCCTTGTCGAGATTCGCGTTGTCGGGCCAACTGTTGAGTGGGGCAAAGCGCTGCGTGCCGGAGGATGCTCCCCCCCGTCCGTCGCTGACCCGGTAAGTACCGGCACTGTGCCAGGCCATGCGAATGAAGAGTCCGCCGTAGTGGCCGTAGTCGGCCGGCCACCAGTCCTGAGAATCGGTCATGAGAACTTCGAGGTCTTTCTTCAACGCTTTTAAATCGAGTTCCTTAAATGCTTTTGCGTAATCGAAGTCTTCATCCATCGGGTTTGACTTAGATGAGTGCTGATGAAGAATCTTCAGGTTCAACTGTTCCGGCCACCAGTCATCATTCGAGAGCGCTCCGGCGGCTGTGTGGCGATGCATGACCGGACATTTTCCTTCGCTCATCGTTTTCTCTCCTTCTGGGCTCTTCGGCCGAGTCGAAAATATAGGGGCGAGGGGATAGCAAAGTTGCCCTCGCTGATCCAAGTCTACTTTACGAGGACCATCTTGCCCATGTGAGCACGGCCACCGGTTTCTAGACGATGGTAGTAGATACCACTCGCAAGGGGACGCCCGTCGTTGTCTTTGCCATCCCAAGAAACGGTGTGGGTGCCCGAGGCCACGCTTTCATCGACCAAAGTGCGAACAAGTCGCCCGCGAACGTCGAAGATGGCAACCGTCACCGGTCCATCGGCAGGAACCGTGTACTCGATCGTCGTCCGTGAGCGAACCGGATTGGGAAAGCTCCGCGCAATGCCGAAGGTGGTGGGTCCGACATCATCGGGAGCGCTCGTCACCGTCAACTGGTCCACGTCGATGTAGTTCAGACTGAAGAGCCAGCCCGTCTGATCGGTGTCCGAAGCGATATCGAAACGCATGATGTGCGTACCGGCGCCAAGGGTCACCGGTTCGATGGGAATCGGGCTCCAGAACTGCCACCCTCCGGTAGACGTCACATTGCGTCGTCCGCTGACATCGACATTGTCGATGGACATGGTGAAGTTTCCGAAACCGGGAACGGTGGCAACGTAGGGAGTGAATCGGAACGTTCCGGCTTGAGCCACCGAGAACGTGTACTCAAGCCATTCGCCGGCCACGATCCAATACACGTCGAAGCCGCCCCCGGCCGCTCCCTCCAGGTCGACGCCTTCGCTCGGCCGGTAGGCCAAGCCGATGTTGTTCGCATCGACGTCATGGTAGGCGACCCCTTCCCCACCTAGGTCGTAGTTTTCCGCTTCAATTCTTCCCGGGACCGCCACCGGCGAACCAAAGTAAGGCGTCCCGTTGGGTAACACCGTCACCATGACGCTATCCTGAGAGGAAAGAGTGTCGGAGTTGGTTACCGTGAGGTAAACCCAGTGATCCCCGATCGCGTTAAACGTGAAGTTCGTGTCGGCCTGCGTGCTTGAGCCAATGCCACCAAAATCCCAGTCGTAGGTTAAAGGAAGGTTGTTGGGATCGAAGCTTTGGCTTCCCTGAAACTGAATCGAAAGCGGTGCCTTGCCGGAGGTCTTGTCGGGTAGCAACAACACGACGGGTGCATTTGGGTTCGAGGAAGAAGTGCTGTGAGATTTCAGTTCACCCGGTCCAACCGTAAACGAAAAGCTGTCGGTGAAGGTGACCAACCGATTCGTGGTGCCCGCGTTATAGGCCACGTAGGTCAGATCGCCAGCCGGGTCTCGGAACACCGCATAGGTCGGCGTATCGGCCAGAATGCCCGGCTCTACCTGCCCCATCTTCTTAAGATTGAAAAGCCAGTGCATGGTGTGGGCGCGAGACTCTCCATCGAAGGGCGTATAGGTGCTGTCGGCAAAATAGTACGACAGCGCCAGATTAGGATCGGAAAGAGCTAGGAACTCCCACAAGATATCCTGCCAAATGATCGGCTGTCCGCTGCGCTCGGAAACAATCTCGTTGTAGTTGGCGAGAACGTAATCGGGATAGTGACCCAGGTACAAGGACCCCGCATGCACGGGAAGAATGTTGATGCCGTGAATGAACTCCGGGTTGGCTCCGAACCAGGTGGAGTGCACCCCTTTGCCGCCCCACAC
>JABDJR010000620.1 GCA_013003415.1 Candidatus Eiseniibacteriota bacterium
GACCTACGGCTACAAAGAGCTGTCCATGCCTCCCGATGCAAATGGCGGCTTCAAACTTGAAAAGAACGCGCTTCATATTTGGCCGCGACGGTCTTTCATGATGATCGCCTTACCCAATGCCGACGGCACCTTCACCTGCACTTTGTTTTGGCCTTTCACCGGGCCCAACTCCTTCGACTCCCTAAAGACCGAAGCCGAGGTGAAGCAATTCTTTGATGAGACCTTCCCCGATGCGGTGCCTCTCATGCCGGACCTGGTTAAAGAATTTATGGAGAATCCGGTGGGTCCCTTGGTGACCGTGCGCTGCTCCCCCTACTACTCGGGAGATAGGGCAGTTCTCATTGGAGATGCTTGCCATGCGGTGGTTCCGTTTTATGGTCAAGGAATGAACGCGGCGTTCGAGGATTGCACCTACCTGAATCAGGCCCTGCAGGAAAAGGGTTCCATTGCGGAGGCGTTTAAGACCTTTGGCGACGAGCGTCATGAACACGCCAATGCCTTGGCCGATCTTGCCCTTCATAACTTTGTGGAGATGCGGGACAACGTTGGGTCCCAAGGGTTTCTGCTGAAAAAGGGCTTTGAGCGTATTCTGACTCGGCTTTTTCCTCGGTCTTTCACACCGCTTTACACCATGGTGTCTTTCTCGCGCATTCCCTATGCTGATGCGCGCAGAAAAGCCGCCAAACAGGATCGGCTCGTGCTTCAAATCGGGGTCATTCTCGTCATGATTTTTGCTCTTCTTGTTTTCTTGTTTGTGAGGTAGCGCAATGGAAGTAACTTACAAGTCGTATCTCCAGCTCGATGATTTTTTGAATCTTCAAAAGCCGATCTCCGATCCGCCCGAGCACGACGAGCTTTTGTTTATTGTGATTCATCAGGCCTATGAACTGTGGTTTAAGCAGCTTCTGCATGAGTTCGAAAAGATCAAGCGAGACCTTTCTGGCAACGACTTGTTTGGGGCCATTCATACCTTCAAACGCGTGCGGACCATCATGAAGGCTTTGGTCTCCCAGCTCGATATTCTCGAGACCATGACTCCCATGTCGTTTACAAGTTTTCGCGATCGCCTCGACACGGCCTCCGGGTTTCAATCGGTTCAGTTTCGTGAGTTTGAGTTTGTTTTGGGTTACCGCCGCAAAGACATGACCAAGTACCATCGTAGCGGCTCGATCGGCGACAAGGTTTTGCAGGCTCGCCTCAAAGAGCGGAGTGTGATCGATCACTTTTACGATTTTCTGGCTGCTCGAGGGGTAACCATTCCCGATGAGCTTAAGAACCGGGATCTTTCAGAGCCGAACCAACCCAACGAACAAGTGCAGGATGGTTTGTTTGAGCTTTATCTACGGGATAAGGCAGTAGCGATCTTATTTGAGTTGATGACCGACTTCGACGAAGGTCAGCAGGAGTGGCGCTATCGCCATGTCATGTTGGTGGCCCGAACCATTGGGGAAAAGAAGGGCACGGGCGGATCTTTGGGAGTTGAGTTTTTGAAGCGATCTTTGTTCTTACCCGTTTTCGCGGATCTATGGGCGATCCGACACCGATTGTAAGGGGAATTCATGCGGCAACATGTGTCGGTTTTTTTGAAGGGGGCGGCCATGGGGGCCGCCAACGTCATTCCTGGGGTTTCCGGGGGGACGATTGCGTTCATCACCGGAATCTACGAGCGGCTCATCAACGCCCTCAAGTCCTTTGATCTTGAAGCGGTGGGGCATCTCTTTAAAGGGCGCTTCGGTGCTTTTGCAAAGCACATCGATTTTGGTTTCCTGGTCGCTCTGATGGTGGGGGTGCTCGTCAGTGTTTTGAGTCTGGCCAAGCTTCTGGAGTATCTCTTCATTGAGCACCCGGTTTTTTTATGGGCGTTCTTCTTTGGGTTGATTCTGGCGTCGGTGGTGTTTGTGGCGAAGACGGTCGACAAATGGAATGCGGCCACCATTGGCATGCTGATACTGGGAATCGCGATCGCTGCCGGCATCGCCTTTCTCAAGCCCGCAGCCGAGAACACGCATCCCATCTACATGTTTGCCTGCGGCATCGTGGCGATTTGCAGCATGATTATTCCGGGCTTGTCCGGCTCTTTCGTTCTCATCCTCATGGGCAATTACATGTTGGTGCTGGGAGCCATTTCCGAACTCGACATCAAACTTCTCATCCCCTTTGGCATTGGCTGTGTCTTTGGGTTGCTTGCCTTCTCCCACTTGCTTTCCTACATCTTCAAGCGCTTCAAGAATGGCGCAGTAGCCCTACTGTCGGGCTTCATCTTTGGGTCTTTGCTCATCATTTGGCCCTGGAAGAACGAGGTCTACCTACTCGATGCCTCAGGGGTACCGATCATTCGCAAAGGCGAGCAGGTCATTCAGGGGTACGACTGGTACCTACCCTCAAGCCTCAATCAAGAAGTGCTGATTGCCATTGGCTTGATGGTGGTGGGGTTTGTGATGGTAGCGGCCATGGAGCGCTTTGCCGCTGACAACCCAAAGGCTACGAGTTAAGGGTCGTGCTTGCAAAACTGGAACGCGAACTGTTTTCGACGTCCGTACTATCCGAGTGGTAACTGTTGTTGTTGTTTATGAGGAGCGGGCACAATCCGTTCTTTAAACGCCTTTACAGAAATGGCTTCATCGGATGTCCAAGCTCTCCAGCCCCGCCAGTCGCGGTCGGGTTCATGGATCCATCCTTTTTCTAGCCAGCGCATGATCGTGTTTCGGTGAACACCAGCGAGTTCTGCAACTTCTTTGGTGGACAGTCGTTTCGCGTTTTCTTCAGTCATTTTGGTGGTTTGCCCTCCTCCAAGCACTAGGTATACCCAGGCCATACTAGGTTCGTCAACCCACATTCTCTTTTTGGCGGATTTGCCCGATGTTCCAAAATGTGATTCCATACCTTTATGGAACAGATGTTGATCTACACACGAAACGCCTCGGGCAAATTCAAACTCTTTTCCGAAATTCGGAAACTGAGAAACTTTGCACGGAGGAACCGGTGGAAAGTTTCAGGGGTGTACACGGATAGGGGAGAGGAGACCGAAGCACACCCCGAATTCGATCGAGCCCTTGAGAATCTTCGAGCAGGAAAAGCAAAAGGAATCTTGGTACCCCGGATTTCGATGTGCGTGGCAAGTCTCAAAGAGGCAGTTGTACTTTTGGACTCGCTGCACCGCGATGCCTTCTGCCTGGTTTCAATGGAAGACGATTTCGATTCGGAAAAAGCATCGAGTGCGGAAACGATTCGCGTGCTTGCAAAACTTGAACGCGAGCTATTTTCGAACCGGGTGAAGAGCGGCCTTGCTTCCGCTCGCGCGGAAGGGCAACAACTCGGCCGCCCCAAACTGAAAATAAGTGAAAACCGTGTTCTGCGACTAGCTAAACGAAAAAGCATTCGTCAGATTGCACGGACAACGGGATACTCTCAAACAACGGTCTGGCGAGTTCTTCAGAAACACAACCGAAAGTAACCTTGTGATGCGATTCATGCTTCTTGCGATTGCCTTCTCTCTGGCAACTCCGACACTGAGCCAAGGCCGCACCTGGAAAATCGAAGTGGGCGGGTCTGGTGACGCGCCCACGATCCAGGCGGGAATCGATAGCGCGGCGGTGGGGGATACGGTTCTCGTGAGCCCAGGCACCTACTTTGAAAACATCAGCTTCAAAGGAAAAGACCTTTCCCTCGTTGGAGAACGGGGCCCTCACTTCACCATCCTTGATGGAAGCAAAGAAGAAAACACGGTGGTTCTGTTTGCCGAGCATGAAACCAGGGCGTGTCTACTGGAGGGTTTCACAATAACGGGAGGCTCAGGAACCGCAGCGTTCGGATCTCCTCGTGGCGGCGGGATTACCTGCCCCTATGCCTCTCCCACGATTCGCGGAAACGTCATCAAAAACAATACAGTTATTCGAGAGAATGGTGGGTCTGGTGGGGGGATCCGAGTTGGAGAGGTACCAGTTAAGCGAATTCCTAGCCCACTCATAGAGAACAACCTATTTGAAGGAAACGTGGCGTCCGTTGTGGGTGGCGCACTCTGCCTACAGCACACAAGTGCGATTGTGCGGAGGAATAAGTTTTACCGGAACAAGATTTTGAAAGGGGATGGTGGAGCAATCTTTCAGCAGCAGAACACACCGCATGAAGTCATCATCGAGGACAATGAGTTTTGGGAAAACGAAGCTAACGACCATGGTGGCGCGGTCCACATTGATCATATTGGGCCGGGGGCTGGGCCCACCCTTTTCAGGGGCAACTTGGTGATCAGGAATGCTGCATACGGACTAGAAGGAGGTGATTCCGGTTCCGGAGGAGGCGTGTTTGTTTTCACCGATTGGCAGGCCTCCAACCAAGGAGTCTATATCCAGAACAACACCATTGTATTCAATGGCGGCGGTGGCGGACGGACCGGTTGTAGTGGGGGAGGTCTAGTTATTCGCCATGGTCGCGAGGTTGTTGTTGAGAACAACATCATTGCGAACAACTATGACTGTGGGCTTATTTGCCGTGACAGCAACAACATGGAACTCGGTACAAACCTCATCTGGGGCAATTCGGAGGGCAATTTTGGAAACGGACTTGCCGAGTGCCCCGACGAGTGGTTGGAGGTAAGCGTCATTGAAGACCCTCTTTTCTGTAACCCTCAGGCCGATGTTTTCTCCTTAGCCACGAACTCTCCGGCGATCGTGAACGGTGTCGTCATGGGCGCGCTCCCTGCGTTCGGTTGCGGACCCATCACCGGAATCGAACCGACCTCTTGGGGAAAGATCAAAAGAAGCTTCGGCCCGTAACCGCAAGCGGCATCACCATTTTAATTTTTGTTTTAAAAACCAGTTGACGCCAGCGGTGAATGGGAATAAAAAAGAGATAGTTAATGTTTCTTTGTAGCAGGCCGCCTCCTCTCCAAAGAAGCTCTTGTAGCATAGGGTGTGTAGCCCTTTTTATGCTGCTTGATCTCGTTGGAAACAACAAGAAAAACACCAAGCCCAACTAGACCGAAGCTTCAAAGAGGACAACTCGCGCCCACTAAACACAACGACCACAGGCAGAGTCGATGTGGGCATACGCCTCAACTCAGATTCGTAAGGCTACGGATTCGCCCTCCGCAAGAATGCGCGACTGACAAAAGAGAAACGCTTCCCATTTCCCTGTAGGTGGACAGAAGGAGATAGGAATGTCTTTTCATCGATTTTGCGACAACCATAAGCTTGTTCGAACCTTCCTGGTTCTCGTGGCAACCCTCACACTCTCGATTGGCCTGAAACCCCCGGACGGAAGAGCTGCAATAGAAGATGTGCCCGGAGAATCCAGCACGATCGATTTAGCGATAAGTGTTCTAGCGGCCGGAGATACCATTCAGTTTTCCGAGGACTACTTTCAGGGCTCCTTTACGGTTACCAAGAAGCTCGTAATAGAAAACCCTGGGGGCCATGATATCGACATCACCGCAACGGCTACCGTCTCGGCGGATGAGGTTGAAATGAAAGGAATAACCTTCGAGAAGGGGATCCTCATGGAGGGGAATGATCTGCTCGTTGAGGATTGCTCCATAACTGGCGACTATGCTTCAGTCCCTCAAGCGGGTGTAGTTGTCGAGGGCACGGGCCTAACCGTTCGTGGAGTTACATTTGACGGAAACAACTACGGAATTATTGGGAACTCCCTTATCTCGCAAGGTTGCAGCCCCTGTTGTTTTCTGCTTGTGGACGACCTGACTGTCGAAGATTGTGTTTTCAAAGATGTAACCTCGGCAATCAGATTAGGATGTCCAAGGTTCGGCGGCGGGCAAGGTGGCTCTGGCACGATTCGAAACTCGGTGTTCGACAACTGTTCCGTGGTGCTTTGGGACACATACGACGAAGCCAATACAACGTTCGAAAACAACATCGTAGTGAATTGTACGGACGTGTTCCCAGACGAGTGCCCTGGCACTTTCCAGTACAACGTGTTCAACGGAAACACCGATGATAGCTGTACGTTGGGGTCCAACAACTCTAGCGACGATCCGCTATTCTGCGGTTCCCAAGAAGGCACCTCAGAGTACACCCTCCGAATGGATTCTCCGGCCGTCGCGGGAAACAACACCTGGAGCGAAGATATCGGCCCCTTTGGCGTTGAATGTGCCTTTGGAACCCTGGCTCGTGATACAGAGGTTGCAGAAGGTGTCGAGGTGTTGGTCCTGGAGGACGTCACCGTTCCGAGCGGAAAGACGCTGACCATTGGAAGCAACGCGAAGTTCTCGTTTGATGAAGACGACGATTCAAGTGGCGGTAATGATACAAGTGAGAACGAGCTCATTATTAGCGGCACCTTAGACGTCAACGGCACCAGCGGCAACGAGGTTGAGTTCATCTCTGCCGTCACCTCGCCTGCGGAGGCGGAGTGGTATGGGCTCCGCGTAACGGCTGGTACGACAAACATAGACAACGCGATCATAAAAAACGCTGAGAACGGCCTGTCAATCTCTGGAGGATCCACCTACATAGACAGCGTGTCCTTCTCATCTAACCTTTCCTATGACGTGATTATCCAAAGCACGAGCGTGGATACGTCGGAGATCACGAACTGCACTCTGACGGTGTTCACCGGGTCGGGGATTCGTGTTGCATCCGATGATGTGCTTATCATGGACAACACGATTGCGTGTGCAGATACGACAAATTTCGGTATCGAGATCGTAAACGACGCTTCCAACGTCTTGCATCCGCAAATCATTGGGAACACGATCAAAGATTTCACCAACGGGTCCGGAATCTATGTCCCGGCTGAGTCTCCGAACATTGAGAAGAACACGATTAAAGATGGCAAGTGGGGAATCTATCTCACTGGAGGGGCGGCCAAAATTGGGGATTCGTCGGACAATAGCAGCGACAACACGATCACCGGCAATACCCGTGGCATCTACTCAAACTGTGCCGGTCCAGGTAGTTGCCCAACCTGTTCAGGATTTGCTCCCGTGGTTCGAGAAAACAACATATCCTCCAATACGACGGGTGTTTACGTGAGCAAACGTGGGTTTATCGATCTCGGCAACGCAACTCAGAACGGGGACAACACGTTCACGAACAATACGGCCTATTGCATCCGAAACGTTGCCAACTGCGACACAGTGAGCGCAGTGGGTAACTGGTTTGGTGCGCACCCGCCAATCGTTTGCTGGGGGGGCGACATTGATGTCACCGGCCCCTTGACCACTGCGCCTGCGTCATTTCGCGATATCGGAATTGAGCGGCAGGATGGTCCCGTAGGACCCCTCGCAGTTCAAGCCCTGTGGCCCAACCCTGTGAGAACCTCAGCTACGCTCCAATTCAGAACCACCGAGGCGGTTCAAGAAGTCGAGATGCAGATCTTTGATGTGGCGGGACGACTTGTATGGTCTGACCAACACACAACCCGTGCGGCCGGCGTTCATGAGTTCGTGTGGGATGGAACCAACGAGCAAGGAAAACAGGTTACCGACGGCATCTACTTCGTTCGGTTGACCGCAGACGGCGCATTTCACCAAAACACCCGACTCATGGTCGTACGGTGAGGGAGTAAGTAACAATGAAACAGATGATGAAAATGATGGGTGTGGCGTTACTCGGGATTACGTTGATGTTCGGAACAGCCACTGCAGAAGTGTACACCGCAAGCCTTGCCCCATCGAACGACGCCCTTCTTCCTGATAGCGAAGGGGACCTCGTCGATGTGGCTTTCAAGTTTGACCTCAGCGGACTTGAGACAGGCGACAAGACCGTCATTCGCGCCTACCTGGAATGGGTGGTCCCGGGGGTGGATGCGTATGGGGAAACGGGCTTCACTATTCATGAAATCACAGCACTTTGGGTGGATGCGCTAGTGGAGTCTGGCGTGCAAACCATTAGCTCTTCTTCTGATGAAGAGGCGGAGTGGTCGATCGAGGAGCGCGACTACAACCGACATGGTGGGTATGCGAAGCTCCATTTAACCGAACTCGTTAGCGACTGGCTCTCCGGAGCGGCCACGAACCACGGTGTCTTGCTTTGCATGAGCGATGGAGATCGTACGAGTTTGGCTTCTGGTCTTGATGACGCGAGGCTAACGATCGTCTACAAAGTGGATTAGCTTCACGAATCACAAATGGAGGAGCGGGCCCAGCTTGGGTCCACTCCTTCTCTAGTTGACGAGACAGGGATTTCTCGAGGTTGCGCGTTTTTATAGGATCTTTGTACCTTGGGTTGTCACCACAACACGGAGGCTCCCGCCAAAGTGGGCACCCTACCAAGCGGCCGGTAGAGTGCCAGTGGTGACATTCTTATTGGGTGGAGGTCTGATATAATCTAAATCCGGTGAATGATTCCTCGCCGCTTCGTGGGCTGAAACCGCCTGCACCAGCTCACGAATAACACGGCCTCTCTCCCCGTGGAGTCGCCCCTGAGCAATCGGGGGCGACATTTTTGTTATACCGCTGGCCCGGCGGGGTTAAAGCGCTTCCCGGGTCGTCGCTGAGGTCATCAGAAGATAGAATAGGATGTGTCACCACACCGCCACGTGACTCCCAGTCCTGGTGGCGCACCTACAGCTTGGCGGCCAGCGAGGTGCGAGTGGTGACCTTTTGTGG
>JABDJR010000651.1 GCA_013003415.1 Candidatus Eiseniibacteriota bacterium
ACCTCATTTTCCTCCGCGATGGGGTTCTGCTTGGCGTTCCCTATGAGCTCGGGGAAACTCAAGTCACGGGGCGACCCTTCCCCATCGCAGCCGCCCAAGGAACCAACGAGTCGGTTGAGATGATTGATGCCTCTCCCGGCGGTACCGTGGCCTACCTCACCCGAGCCAGTTCCATTGAGCGCCGCCAAATTGTGTCCATCGACTCCACGGGAACAGTGACTCCCATTACTCAGGGCACCGGCTCCATTTGGCTCCTGCACGACTTCGACCCCGACGGGAGGAAGATCTTCCTCAGCACGTCTAGCCCCAGCGGGGTGAACTCCCTGGGCATCTACGACCGGTTGGGGAACTTTTGGACCTATCGAGAGGGAACTATCCTGCGGAGCACTTGGGACAAGTTCCAAGAAGACCTCATCGTTGCCACGTTGGGTCAGCGAGGCCAGAGTCGACTGGAAGGCATTTCCCTCGATGACAACGGCGAGACGCGAAGTATCTTGCCCGATTCCCTGGCCCAGAACTCCATCCCCATCGCGGTGTCCGACGATAGTCAGCATTTGGTTCTCATCCGCAGCAATGATCCTTTCTCTCCGGGCGACCTATGGGCCGTCTCTCTATACGAACTAGAAAAACGCGAAGTCTTGGCCAGGGAAGTTTCCCATGCGGATGTGACAAGCGATTTCAAGTGGATCGTCTATTCATCACGGGAAACCGGCAATTCTGAGGTATACGTTCAATCCCTAGAGGATACCGAACGCAAGTTTAGGATTTCCGAAGCCGGAGGAAATCATCCCCAGTGGATTCCAGACAGCTTCACCGTGCTCTACACCGACAACAATAGCAATTTGATGTCGGTCACTATTGAAACCGAACCCGAGTTCCGAACTGTGAGTTCTAGCGCTCGCTATTCGCTTCAGAACAAGAACCTGGTTGACCTACCGTTTCTAGTCGACCCGCAAACATCAAACCTCTATTTCATCCAACGACAACCCGAGGCGGATACTGGGGAACAAGTGCAAATGATTCTGAATCTTTCTCAGGACTTGGAGAAACGAGACGCCGAAGCCGGTCGATGAGCCGGTTCCCCTTAGCGATTAGAACGTAACCCATGAAATACCCTAGAACCTTCAGCCCATTGCAGATCGGCTCGCTCCATCTTAGAAACCGCATTGCCATGGCTCCCATGACGCGACGCAAGGCCGCAGAAGACGGAATTCCTACCCATGAGATTACGGCCTACTATCGGCGACGGGCCGCCAATGAAGTAGGTTTGATTATTTCCGAAGGTACGGCCATCGATAACACCCACGCCTTCGACACCAAAACAGTTCCTCGTTTCGTGACCAACGATCAAATAGCGGGCTGGAGGCACGTCGTTGAAGCCGTTCACAAAGAAGGGGGCGCCTTCGCACCGCAACTTTGGCACTGCGGTCGCTTGGCAGAGAACCCCATCGGACCCATGGAAGACACCCCACCCGCTAAGGCAGACGGAACCCCACGCCCAACAGTTCGCCCCATGGAAGCCGCGGACTTCGACCAAGTACTCGCTGCCTATAAGCACTCGGCCAAAAAAGCAAAAGAGATCGGCTGCGATGCCCTTGAGATCCATGGGGCCCACGGCTATCTGCTTGATTCTTTTTTAAGCGAGACCACCAACCAACGGAACGACCTCTACGGGGGTTCCGTCGAAAACCGCATGAGATTCCCTCTGCAGGTGGTCGATGTTGTCCGGGAAGCGGTGGGACCGGACTTCCCGATCATCTACCGCTTTAGCCAGTGGAAGGTCGACGACTATCGAGAGATTAAGTTTAAAACGCCTTCCGATTTGGAAACCTGGGTGCGGGCGTTGGTAAAACATGGCGTTGACATTCTCCATGTCAGCACCAGGAACGTGCTTGACCCCGGATTCGCCGATCATGGTGAAAAGCCCCTGGCGGTCTGGGCCCAGGAACTCTCCGGATTGCCCACGATTGGCGTGGGAAGCATTGCCGTAACCCTTCCTATGGACCAAACCCGAAGTGGCGTGGAGGGCGCGATTTCCGACCCTTCTCCAGCTTTGGCGCTTCTTGAAGATGGGTCTTTAGAAATGCTCGCGGTGGGTCGTTCGCTCATCGCCAATCCTGATTGGGTACCTCAGGTTCGGGAAGGGCATTGGAAAGATCTTGCCCCTTACTCCCACGAGCTTTTGGAAGAGTTGGTCTAAAAGAGGAAGCTGATTCAGCTGTAACTAAAGTTGCTGATTCAGCTGAACTAAAGTTGCCTTCCAGAAGCTGGCGCTATTTGTTCTCGAGGTAGCTCTCTGTGAAAGCCTCGATCAACTTCATTCCATTGGGTTCGTTATCCCCGGACCCTGAGTTGACCATAACCACAGAAGCGAGATTGTTCTTCAGATCGAGAATCATGAGAGTATAGAAAGTCCCCGCGCTTCCGTTGTGCCAGTGACGATCCTCGTCAATGACCCAACCGGCTACATAGTTATTGTCATCTCCCCACTGGGGATCGGGGCGATGGATCTCTTGAATCGTCTCTGCCTTCAGAAAAGTGTCTTCCCCGTTGAGACCTCGAAGATGCGCCTGAGCATAACGCACCAAGTCTTTGGCCGAAGTATGAATGTCTCCCGCGGGATCCATACATAAGGGGAGTTCATACTCGCCAAAGGGTTGCACGATGACGTTCTCGCCCATGGCGTAGTGACCGCGGGGCTGGTCGGGCATCGCTTCCGAGGCGGGCCACCCAAAACCGGCGCTATGGAGCTTAAGGGGCTTAAACACAATCTCTTCGATCAGCTGCTCCCAACTCTTGCCGGTGGCTTCCTCGGCGATGTGGGCAAGAAGGGAGTAGCCCGCGTTGGAGTAGGCAAAACCACCGCGTGAGGTGGGGTCTTCGTTCAAGACCCGCTCCATGAAAGCCTTTCGTTGCTCTGCCGGATTACCTTCAAAGGCAGCAAGCTCGGCCCCAGCTTTCTCATCGAGGGCGGTATAGGGCGGCACACCACTGCGATGGGCAAGCACTTCCTCTAGGGTCACGTCTTTGTAGGCCGCTTTCATTTTGGTGTTTGGAATCAACTCCATGAGAGTGTCGTCTCGAGACAATTTCCCATCTTGGATCAGGGAAGCAATAACGGACCCCGTCATCGACTTGGCCACGGATCCAATGTGAAACCGATCATCGACTTCAACTTTCGCCTCGGCTCCCGAAGCGCGGACCCCGGCCACTTCAACCGCAAGCACTCCTTCAAGATCGGCAAAAGCGGCGGCCGCAGCAGGGGACCCCGTAATGGACAGGAACTCTTCCACCATTTCCGAGATCGTTTGGCCACTCTCGAAACTTGCATGTTGCTTGTGAGGATCACCAGTGGGTTGGATGGCAATCGCATCAATTTTGGCCATCTCGTCTTCTTCAACAAACTCAAGCTTTACGGAAGCCCACATTTGAGCCGCGGTGGCAAAAGCGACGATGGTAATGTGGCTCTCCCCTTCTTCCATGAGCTTTTCGGGGCGTAATTCGCCGATTTGCAGACGCATCCCGTCGTACTGCTCAACACGCTGCTCAATGGTTTTCTTGGCCAAAGCGTCTTCTGATCGGTACTTCAAAGTGAATGATCTAACCTTCTCAGCCTCGCCACTATTGAAAGACTCAAAAAAGAGAGAGGCCACTTTTCCGTATTCCGTATCGGGAAAGATCGGAGCGGCTTCTAGAGTGCCCGCTAAACCCAGTCCAATAACCAAACTGAAAACAGCGCATGCGAATCTCATGGTCTATCCCTTTCGTGACCTCAAACCTCAGGTTATGATCGTCCCTATTGTACGTAACCTCAGAGAAGTTGGTTCATTAAATGCTCGACGCGGCTCTTCATAAAGCCCATGGCTATGCCCCCGAATTCGGGGGTGGATTGTCGAACCATGCCCCCATGGTGATGGAAGTCATGGAAGCCCTGGGTCAGAAAGCAAGGATTCCCGACTGGCTCGAGCACTACAAAAGCCAACTGGAACCCTTTCCCTCTACGGATTCTCAATCCGGAAGCCCCACCCTTGGAAACCCAAGTCATGTTCCTTCTTGGTTGGCGCATTGGCGTGAAGAAATCCAGCAGTCGGGGTACGAAAACACTCTGAGAGACGCTCTCCCCAGACTTTTGCCCGGCATCTCAGCTTCGGCGGGCCATGGGCTGCTCAGAGTAGCCCACGCCACACGCAGCCTCGAACGCCACCAAACCCCGGAGCGCTTAGAGGAACTCGCCCACGGTCTCACCTACTGGTCGACGACGTTCGCCAGATTACCGGGAGTGGCCGGGTCGAAGGGAAACCAAAACCCACTGAGTGCACTAAAGACTCTGAAGCTCGTACCACCCGAATCTCGAAGCAAAGAAGGACTCATTCAGCCTCGTCTTCAGGTGCTCGAGCGCACGCCGGACTTCAAGCATCTGGTGAATCAGGTTCAGGCTGAAGATCCGGAGTTTCTAGATCAGCTCACCGAACTCTTCGCTCGCATCTTCCTGAACCATCATGGATCCCATGGCGTGGTGTTCTTACATGCCTTCACCGGTCCTAGCGCGTTGCGACTGCTCGAGTCCTATCTCAGTCGTGAAGATACGGTTCGTGCGCTCAAGTATGC
>JABDJR010000664.1 GCA_013003415.1 Candidatus Eiseniibacteriota bacterium
GACCTACCCAACCTACGCGGTTGAGGCTCTTCTTTCTCAATCAACGAAGAAGATGGTTTTAGGACTCCACTACACAACGGACGGGGTTGACTTCCTAGTCGGCAACGTCTTTGCTTTGGGTACTCCTATTCTTTTGACGGATCGGGTTCCCGAAGGTGACGTTACCGTGGATATCAGCCTTCCCGAAGTTGTACAAAACGATCCTAACGATCGAAACGAAATCAGCACAGAAACGCCAACCGGGCCGGGGATTCTCAATCTCGCCCAAAGTGGCTTTGTCACGGCTGAGGTCTTCGACGTCATGGGTCGAAAAATTCGAACCGTGGTGCAACGCACCCTTGGCGCGGGGACCCACGACCTGCGTTGGGATGGAACAAACAGTGCTGGAACCCGCGTTCCGGCCGGTATCTATTTCTACCGAATTCAAACCTCGGAGAAACGACAGATACAGAAAGTGTTCATTGCGCAGTAATCTACGATTGGGAAGGGGGGAGAGATCTCCCCTTCCCATCCTTTTCAGTTTTTTGGTCCTTGCCGCTCTATCCTCGGGCGCTCTGGGGTGTAGCAGTGGTCTTACCGGAGCAACCCCGGGCCCTCTGGGAGAGGTCACCGTGTTCTGGGAAGGCGAAACCAATCCCGGCAATCAAAAAATCGATGTCACGGTTCGCGAAGTTCCCGACTTAGATGAGGCCGGCTTTTATCGCATTCGAGTCCAAGATGCCGCTTCAAACGAGCATACCCTCGCCTACCGAGACCCGCTCCAGGTTTCACCTTTTAGGGAAGGCGATGAGGTTTCTGTGCAAGTGGAATACGTTCCCGGAATGCCATCGCCAAGCTCCGTTCGCGTTTGGAGAGATGAGGTTTTGGAGTTTTTGGCGGTTAGCGACTTTGCTCCGGGAAGTCGCGTGCTGAAGGATGGCACCTCCGACCTTAGCTTCAGCTGGGTGGTGACGAACGACGAGATTCCGACAGATAACCCCTGCATTGAAAGTCAGATGCGTCGAATCCTAAGAGTTACCTTGGGCAACGATGCCACCTCTCTCAATCAAGGGGATATTAAAACCGTTGGCCCCTACACCATCACCTGTCTGGCCTCACGAGAGGTGACCTACACAAACCGCTGCGCGGACGCGGGAGTTTTTGGCGTTTCGTTTGTGGCTCGGCGCAACGCAACTTCCGAATAGCCTTTCCTTTTTGAAAGCACGCCCAAGATGGTATTCTCTCCGCAGACCTGAATATTCCCTCCCAAGCTGCCAACACCTGGGGATTCGCACTATGATCCGCAAACTTGTTTCTGCTTCTACTTCAGTTCTTCTTGCCCTGCTCTTCTTAATCAGCCTTGCTCATCAGAGCGGCGCAGCCGAAGTTACTTTCTATTTTGAAGGAACAACGACCCAGGCGGGAGACCTCCCCACTGCCTGTGGCGGATTCGTGCCTAGCGGCAGCTCCATTAGTGGCAGCATCACTCTTGAAACGACGATCCCAGACCTTCACCCCGCCCCACAACAGTCGATTCATCCCGGAGCGATCGTGGCCTCTTCCTTGCAAATCGGAAGCAACGGCTTCAACCACGCGTCCGACGGTTCACTTCAATTCCAAGACCAGTACAACGTCACCGGCGACTGTGGCGGTGCTCTCCATGATCAACTGAACTTCTCGCCCAGCGTCTCCGGAGTTAGCTGCTCTGCCACATTCAACGTCTCCATCGTCGGCATTGATTGCACGGGAACCATGTTCAACAGCGCCGCCAACATCCCCACCACGCCCCCGGCGCCGATTTACCTTCCCTTCGATTTCACCATGACGCCGAGTCGGGGCGGAGAAACTCTCGTTGGGTCGATTACCTCGCTTAGCCTGGAGCCACCGGTAGCTGTGGAATCTGCCACTTGGGGACGCCTCAAAAACCTGAATTAACCTTCGACTCGCTGTTCAGAAAAGCCGCTTCCTCCGTTAAGGGAATACATCAAGAGAACGCGGCAACCGTCCAGCCGCCTCCTGATGGATCACCACGCTTTCTGGAGGTTGCCTCATGTCCCCGAAATCCACCATTTTCAACCAACTTGGCCGTTGTTTGGCCGCCATCCTGGTCTGTGCCGCGTTCTGCGTGAGCTTCACGATGCCCAGCGCAGGTGCCACCTTCACCGTCACCACCTTGTCTGATTTTGGCCCTGGTTCGCTTCGCGATGCCATGGACCAAGCCAACATCAATTCCGGCGCGGATGACATCGTGTTTGCCGTCGACGGGACCATTTTCGTAACCTTCGACCTGCCCACGCTCTTCGACGATCAGACTCGAATCCTCGGGGAAACCGGACCCAGTGTTTGCGGGGCCACTCCTAAGGTCATGTTGCGAAACGCCGGTGCAACTGCAGGGATCAGGATTTTCGGCGCGGACTTCTGTGAGATTCGCGGGTTGCACATCTCGGATTTCCCAACCGGGATTGAAATCGCGGGCGGTGCCTTCGGCTGCATTTTGGGTGACACCGGGCCCTGTGAAGACAATCTAATTGCCAATAACGGAGTTGGATTGCGTATCACCGACCCCGGGAGTGACTACACCCAAATTAAGAAAAACAGTATTTCTTTTAATAGCAACGAGGGCGTTCATGTAGTTGACGGGCCGAGAGGAACCACCTTCGGCCTCGGGCTTCTGACAGACACGAATTCCATCTACGGAAACGGGGCCGAAGGCATTCTCATCCAATCCATATCACTTCCAGTAAACTTCACTCAAATCTATAGCAACTGCATCGGATGTGAAGAGGCCACAGGAACCGTGTTTGGAAATGTCGCAGACGGGATTCGGATCGACGGTGGCGATTCCACCATCGTGCACAACAATTTCATTGTCGATAACGGAGGTTCAGGCCTGGTTATTGAGAACGGGGCTCAGTGGACCGACACCCTCGAGAACTTCATCGGGTCCGACCCCTGGGGCAACCCGAGTGGCAACCTCCAGCACGGGATCGATGTGCGGGGCGGGGCTCACAATTCCAACCTGAGGGCCGACACTTGCCTACGCAACACATTAAACGGTATTCGTATTACCGGTTTGGGAACGGACAACAACACAGTTTGGCGGGCTTCCTTTGGGCTCCAGATTGTCAACAGTATCGGCCTAGGAAACCTGGGCTACGGTGCCTCTATCGAAGACAGGGCCTCAAACAACACGCTCGAGGATTGTTTCCTGACTTCAAACAACTTGGGTGGGCTATACATTGCGTCCGCAGCCGACTCCAACTTGGTTGAGCACGCGGCTATCGGTACGGACTGGAATGGGATCACCCCTTTGGGGAACTCGGGAAACGGAATCACTATCGATGATTCTGCAAACAACAATGAAATTCGTAACTCCATCATTTCCGGAAACAGCGGATACGGTATCTACATCGGTGAAACCGCAACTTTCAACGGTATCTATGGAAACGAAATTGGACTCCATCCTCTTGGAGCCAACGCGATGGCCAACGGTATCGATGGCATTGGAATCCAAGGCTCCTTCAATAATGTCGGCAACTTTGGAGAGCCGGGAAACATCATCTCCGGAAATCAAGAGTGGGGCATTCGGGTCAGCACCACCTTTAGTTCGACTCAAACCAACTTGATCTTGGGGAACGACATTGGACTCAATCGGTATGGAAATCCGCTGGGCAACGACCGTGGTGGGATTCGTCACGATGCGGGTACCATAGCCACTCAAATTGGAAGCTACCCTTCCCAGCCGGACAAGTCGAACAACATCAAGCACAACAATGGCGCAGGGATCTACTTCGACTCTTCGGGTGGATCCGCTCCGCGGGCTCATCAGATAGTTCGCAACCAAATCGGGGACAACAATGGTCCGGGAATCCTGTTCTCCGGAACCGTTAACGACAATATCCCCGCGCCGGTTGTCACAAGCGCAACCGTTAGCTCGGTGGAGGGGACCGTGAATCATCCTGGCTTTTCCGTTGAAGTACTTGTCTACTACGACGCTAATGATGAAGGTTGCCACTACCTCGGTAGCGTAACGGTGCCCAACGGACAAACCAATTGGACCCTGAACAACGTACAGATTCCAACCGGTTCCAAAGTTACCGCCAACGCTACCTCAGGCTGGCCTTTTGGATACCTCCAAAGCTCCGATTACGCGACGCACTTTGCCATGGTGCAGCTTGATGCGGGTGACGGACCTGCATTGCCAAAGTCTTTGGGTTTAACGTTGGCGGGAGCCAATCCGGTTCGTAGCGGACACGCTCAGCTTCAGTTTGCCGTCCCAACGCAGACCGAAGCTTCGGTGCAAGTGTTCTCAGTGACCGGGAAAGTGGTCAAAGAACTAGAGCAGGGAACCTTCCAGGCCGGAACGCACCAACTGACTTGGGACGGAACAGACGAGAGCGGCCGCAAAGTGGCTAGCGGCACCTACGTTATGGCGGCTCGAACCGCTGGGGGAACAACGAAGACGGCACGCGTCACCATGTTGCGGTAGAAACAGTTTGCGAAAAACCACCTGAGTCGATCAGGCGGAAATCCGGAGGGAGGTGTCTCATGCACCTCCCTCTTTTATTTCATGAGAACGACTTTGACCGTTTCTTGATATTCATCCGCATCTAGACGCAGGAAGTACACACCGGAGGCTAGGCGCTGGCCTCGTCCATCGGTACCGTCCCAATCCACGGAGTGGATGCCAGGTTCGAGAAGGTCTTTGCGATGGAAGATCTTGATCCGGCGACCGGAGAGGTCGTACAGACCCAGCGTTACCTTCTTGGCTTGGTTTCCCTGAACTTGGAACTGGATGAGTCCCGAGCTACTGAACGGATTGGGCAAAGTCAGGAACGGTCGTGCTGAAACATCTCCATCGGGATTGAAGTCGCGATCATCCAAGCCCACCGTCGCCGCTTCGCTTCCTTGCGTGAAGAACATGGCCACGGGCTCAACCGCGCCATCCATATCGTCATCGATGAGAAGTTCAATCCGATCCAGGCCGATCGGCTGGTTCTCAACGTAGTCCACAACGAAATCGATCAGCAACTCGTCATCGGAACCAGGAGTAACCTGGCGAATGATCGGCTCACCCGGAGGCAACCCATCCAGGGAAATGAACTCGCTCGCGTTGCCATCTCCATCCAAGGCCAGAATCTGAATGCTGACATCGCCACCGGGAGCCGGTTCGAGTCCGATGTGCTGCACTTCAATGGTGACGTTTCGTCCGGAAGAAGTTGGGCTAACTAGAACGGGTGTCGACACAACGTCCCCTGAACCTACCGTCACTTTCGGGCACCACCACAGAGGACGTCGCACGGAGCCACGACAACCAAACAAGTTACCCGTGTCATGGTTATACACCGATACCTGCCAGCAAGAAAGAGATCCCGCGTTGATCCCGGTAGGGCATGCAATATCGATGGGGATCGTTACACAACTCTGAGCCGGAACCGTGACCGTTCCAGCGGAAGGCAAGAAGGAGCTTGCTCCCCCGGGGCTACAACCCAAAGCTGGCGCCAGGGCGCTGGCTCCCCAGCTGTAGGTGTGAGCTACTCCGTCGTAGTTGCAGATCGTAAACGACGCGCTGGCGGCCTGGTTATCGC
>JABDJR010000667.1 GCA_013003415.1 Candidatus Eiseniibacteriota bacterium
GGTCACAACCGATCCCGATCGTCACATTCTTCCTACCAATGGATCAAAAGAGGTTTTGTTCAACCTGCCTTTAGCCGTCGTCGACCGGGAGAAGCGCCCCACCGTGATGGTGCCCGATCCGGCTTACCCCGTGTATGCTCGAGGGATCGATGCCGTGGGCGGGAAGGTGTACCCCGTTGTTTTGGAGGAGTCCTTAGGCTTCCTACCTAACCTCGACAAGATCCCTAGTGAGGTTTGGAGCGAGACCAGCATCTTGTGGGTGAACTATCCGAACAATCCCACCGGGGCAACTGCTCCCAGCTCTTTCTTTGAGGAAGCGGTGTCTCTTTGTCGAGAGCATGGAGTGCTTCTCGCAAGTGATGAGGCCTACACCGAGATCTATTTCAAAGAACCACCTCTGAGCGCTCTCCAATTCGGTTTAGAAAATGTGATTGCCCTACACACCTTGTCCAAGCGCTCGGCCATGCCGGGATATCGCTCCGGTTTCATTGCCGGGGATCCGCGCCTAATGGATGCTCTAAAGCGGTTTCGACCTGCGGTGGGGGTGGCCACACCCGATTTTGTCCAAGCGGGGGCGATTCGAGCCTGGAGCGACGAGTCTCATGTGCAAGCTATTCGCCGTCGCTTCGAAGAACGTCGTGAGCTCATGATTCCGGCTCTCACCGAAATGGGTTACGAGGTTACCCCTTGCCCAGCTACGATCTACCTGTGGATCAAAGTTCCCACGGGGGTCTCGGCCGATGACTTCATGCTTCAAGCCATGGAGGAGGGGTTGGTGATTCTCCCCGGCACGGCCATGGGGCCCGGGGGAGAAGGGTTCTTCAGACTGTCCTTGACCTACGGGCCCGATCGTCTTCAAGATTCTCTGCCCCGTTTGAAGCGGCTCATTTCCAGTTGAACGGACAACTCTTTAGTTTGAGACCTTTAAGTCGACACGCTTAGTTTGAGCGTCCAGAACCCAAGTCCAGAACGCAAACTCAGAAAGCCAAGATGGATCAGCAAAAGCAAATCATAGAAGCGGCATGGGAAGACCCTTCCCTACGAAAGAATCCAGAAACCGTCAATGCGGTCGCCCGTGCAATCAAGGCGATTGATCGGGGAGAGATCCGCGTGGCCGAACCCGTCGATGGAAAGTGGGTCGTTCACGCGTGGGTAAAGCAAGCGGTTCTTCTCTACTTTACCCATCGTACGGTTTTCGTCGAAGAGCACGGCCCTTTTGAATACCGTGACAAGATCCCTTTGAAGAAGGGGTTTGAAGAGGCCAAAGTTCGGGTGGTTCCTCCGGCTACGGTTCGCTATGGAGCCTACGTGGCACCCGACGCGGTTCTCATGCCCTCCTACGTCAATATTGGCGCCTATGTGGGAGCCGGAACCATGGTGGACACGTGGGCAACCGTAGGGTCTTGCGCGCAGATTGGTAAGGGCGTGCATCTCTCCGGAGGTGTGGGTATCGGTGGTGTGCTTGAACCGGTGCAGGCCAGTCCGGTTATTGTTGAAGACGGCGCTTTTATCGGGTCGCGATGCATTGTGGTGGAAGGGGTTCACGTCGAGGAAGAAGCCGTGCTCTCAAGCGGGGTTGTGCTCACGGGCTCAACTCCGGTGATCGACGTTACGGGCGCTGAGCCCAAGGAACACCGCGGCCGGGTTCCTGCCCGAGCGGTTGTGGTTCCGGGTACCCGTCCCAAACAGTTCCCCGCCGGCGAATACCAAATTGCTTGCGCCTTGCTCATTGGGTATCGCAAAGAGAGCACCGACCGTAAGACATCCTTGAACGAAGTACTTCGCGAGTACGGCATCCCCACATGATTCTCGACTTCGTCTTTATTCTCTTAGGCTTGGGCTTGCTGGGAGTTGGAGGAGAAGCCCTGGTCCGTGGTGCGGTGGGGCTAGCCCTTCGATTCAACGTCACGCCGGGGGTCATTGGTCTGACGGTTGTGGCGGCGGGCACTTCGATGCCCGAACTTGTCGTTAGTGTGCTGGCCGCATATCAGGGCGACCCAGATATTGCGGTAGCCAATGTGGTGGGTTCGAACATCTTTAATTTCGGTTTGGTACTTGGACTCACATCTCTTGTCATGGTGATCCCAGTAACCAAATCCAACCTTCGTATTGAATGGCCCTTTCTGTTTGTCATAACCATTGGCGTTATTTTCTTGATGGCCGATGGCTATATCAGTCGCCTTGAGGGAACCGTGTTCCTTCTCACGGCCATTGTTTTTGTAGTCATCATGGTCATGCGCGAACGCGGTCAGCCCAACGACGATATTGATCTCCCCGACGGTGCCGCCACCTTCCGACGAAACATACTGATTCTTAGCGGGGGCATTCTGATGCTTGTCTTGGGTGGAGATTTGGTGGTTCGCGGGGCCAAGGGATTGGCTTTGGCTTGGGGGATGTCGGACCGCGTTGTCGGACTCACTATCGTAGCCATGGGGACGAGTCTCCCCGAACTAGCCAGCTCCCTGGTGGCCGCCTACCGCGGCCGCTCCGACGTGGCCCTTGGCAACATCCTAGGGTCAAGCATCTTCAACCTTCTCATTATCCTGGGCGTCGGATCCATTTTGGTTCCGCTTCGGGTATCCCCGGAACTCTACCGAGGGGACGTCTGGTGGATGCTGGCTTTCACTTGGATTTTGGGCCCGCTCATGTTCTTCGACAAACGTCTCACCAAAAGCCATGGGCTCATTTTAGTGGGTATCTTTGTGGTGTTTATGACCATGGTGGTGAAGTCCGCAGTCTAGGAT
>JABDJR010000673.1 GCA_013003415.1 Candidatus Eiseniibacteriota bacterium
GCCTTGAAGTCATCACCTCGGCTGCGTTTTATCGCGCTTCTCATCGTTATCTTTTTGAGTCCATGGTCTCCCTTTGGGAACAGAACGAAGCCATCGATCTCATCACGGTTGGCGACGCTCTCAAAAAGGCCGACAAGTTCGAAGCTGTCGGTGGAGCGACCTATCTCGCCGGTCTCCTGAACGAAGTCGCCACGGCTGCGAATGTCGAGTTTCATGCGCAGCTCATCAAAGAAAAAGCGACCCTTCGGCAAATCATTGAGACGTGCACCACCCTGAGTGCTCGGGCTTATGAAGATCGCGAGGAGGCTTCGGGTTTGCTTGACGAGGCCGAGAAGGCGATGTTTGCCATTTCCAATGCGCAGCTTCGCCAGGGGTTTATCCACGCCAAGGACATGATCAACCCCACCATCAAGATGATCGAAAAGCTCTACGAAGAGAAGAAAGCGGTGACCGGCTTAGAAACCGGCTTCCTCGACTTCGATCATATGACCAGCGGTCTCCAACCGGGCGATTTGGTCATTGTGGCCGGGCGTCCTTCCATGGGAAAGACCTCGCTTGCCATGAACATGGCGGCGAACGTTGCTCTTCGGGTTAAGAAACCGGTGGGTGTGTTCTCCTTGGAAATGGGAACCGAACAATTGCTCATGCGTCTGCTTTGTAGCGAGGCTCGCGTCAGTGCGCATCGGTTGAGAACGGGTTACCTCCGCGACAGCGAATGGCCTCTGCTCATTTCTTCGGCGGGTCAACTCTCCGAAGCCCCGCTTTATATCGATGACTCGGCGGGGATCAACGTGCTTGAGGTGCGTGCTAAGGCCCGACGTCTTCACGCCGAGGTTGGCTTAGGCATGATCGTGATCGATTACCTTCAGTTGTTGTCCGGTGCCGGACGCGGCGAAAACCGCCAGCAAGAGATCAGTGAGATTTCTCGTAGCCTGAAGGCGTTGGCCAAAGAACTCAAAGTTCCGGTGGTTGCCTTGTCTCAGCTTTCGCGTGCGGTCGAAGCACGAACCGATCACCGGCCCATGCTGAGTGATCTTCGGGAGTCGGGCGCTATCGAGCAGGACGCCGATGTGGTGTGCTTCGTGTATCGAGAAGAACACTACAAGCGCACGGACGAGAACGAAGGCATGGGCGAGATTATCATCGGAAAGCAGCGAAACGGGCCGATCGGCTCCGTCAAAGTGGCCTTCATTGGCGAATACACGCGTTTCGAGAATCTGAGCCGGGAAGAGTTGGAACCCTTTTAAAACCAGGGGGTTCTAGCTCTCGACGGGGCTCCCTACCAAACCTGCCGCCTCCTTCGCGGCCCCCCTCGCCTAAATCAGCTCAACAATGCGAAACTCAGTACCTCTCAGGAGCTTAGCTAGCCCCCGAGACGTAGATTTTAATCATGGAAACTGAGGCCTTCCCCGCCGAAGATAGAAGTGGGAACACATTGTCAAGCAAGGGACTTACGAGGATATGAGGGGACTCACGGCTCCGTTCGCAGCCACGGGCGAGCAAGTCATCAACATGGTTGCAGGCTCCGGCCGGTTGGCGATCTTTTTAGGTCGCTTGGCGCGTGAGATTCCGCCTGGTCTCCGCTACGTCCATTTGTTCTTTGAACAGTGTGTGCAAATCGGACTCGCCTCCCTTCCCCTCGTGCTCATTACATCGCTTTTCGTGGGTGGGGTCGCCGCCTTGCAAAGCGCCTATCAATTTAAGGGCTATGTCCCGCTCATCTATGTAGGGACCGTGATCTCGAAATCAGTGTTCATTGAGCTTGGCCCCGTGCTCACCGCGCTGGTAGTGGGTGGTCGTGTGGGTGCAGCTTTGGCGGCCGAGATTGGAACCATGCGGGTCACCGAACAAATCGATGCCCTTGAGACCTTGGCCATACGGCCCATGCGCTATCTTGTGGTGCCACGGTTCATCGCCGCCATTTTCATGCTTCCCATGCTCACCGTGTTTGCCAACACCATCGCTGTGCTGGGCGGCATGGTGGTGGCCGTGAATCGGGTCGGAATCAGTTCAGTCACTTTTCAACGAGGGATGAAACTCCTCTTCGATGTCAATGATATCTATGGGGGATTGATCAAGGCCTTTGTTTTCGGGGCCATCATTGCGCTCTCGGGTTGCTACTACGGTTTCCAAACCCGCGGTGGCGCCGAGGGTGTGGGCGAGAGTACGAAGAAGGCCGTGGTGGCCAGTTGTGTCGGTATTCTGGTGTTGGACTACTTCCTGGCGGAAGTTATTTTCCAACTCCTTTTTGGGGCCCGATGATCAAAATCGAAGGCGTACACAAGAGCTTCGGCTCGCTCAAGGTTTTGGAGGGTGTGGATCTAGAGATCCCCACCGGCGAGAACCTCGTGATTCTGGGCCGCTCCGGTTCCGGAAAAAGCGTCCTTCTAAAACACATCATTGGGTTGTTGAGCCCCGATGCGGGTCGTGTGTTGGTCGATGAAACCGAAGTCGGTAGCCTCGGATACAACGAACTAGCTAAGCTACGTCGCCGCTTTGGCATGCTCTTTCAGATGGCGGCCTTGTTCGATTCCATGACGGTGGGAGAAAACGTGGGCTTGGCTCTGCGCGAACGCGGTGGCATGAAAGAAGTCGACATCAAGGAAATCGTACGAGAGAAGCTCGCCATGGTTGGTCTGAAAGGCATTGAAGATAAGGCGCCTTCGGATCTGTCCGGTGGGATGCGGAAACGAGTGGGCCTAGCGCGAGCCATCGCCATGGACCCCGAGTATATTTTGTACGACGAGCCCACAACGG
Organism: Candidatus Eiseniibacteriota bacterium; assembly: GCA_013003415.1. GTDB lineage: Bacteria > Eisenbacteria > RBG-16-71-46 > JABDJR01 > JABDJR01 > JABDJR01. The sequence continues at coordinate 2,758 of JABDJR010000673.1, forward strand.
GTCTCGATCCGGTGACCGCACAGCAAATCAATGTGCTCATTCGGAGTTTGCAAGAGCGGTTGAACATCACCTCGATTGTGGTGACTCATGACATGGCCAGTGCCAACTACGTGGGAGACCGCATGTGTTTGCTTTACAAGGGGTCGATCCTTTTTGATGGAACCCCCGAAGACATTGCCAACAGTAAAGACCCCGTGGTCTATCAGTTTATTCGTGGAGAAGCTCAGGGGCCCTTAACCGATGGCACGGCGGACATTGAAGTTCACACCCCCGATCCGGTGGGGCAGGAGGCGCGGCATGGCGAGTAGGAGTCGAGAAATCCAGGTCGGCATCGTTTTTTTATTGGCGGTGGCGGTTCTTATTTCGGGAATCCTGTGGTTTAAAGAGTTTCGTATCGGCGGCCAGTTCTACCAAGTCGTGGTTGCCTTCGAGAATACGAGTGGTCTCCAAAGCGGTGATGCGGTTGAAGTGCAAGGTGTCACCTCGGGTCAGGTGTCGCGCATTTTTTATGAAGATGGACGTGCGTTGGTGGGGTTGAGGCTCGACCGCAGCGTGAACATCTACCCGGAAACAAAGTTCGTGATTGAAAACGTGGGCATCATGGGGCAAAAGCTCGTGGCCATTTATCCGGGGCCTCCAGGAACGCCTGTTTCTGAAGACACCATTCTCACTGGTGAGTATCAGTCCGGCATTCCCGCGCTGATGGCCGAATTGGGGGGTGCCTTGGAATCCTTCGACAAGCTGGCTGATCAACTCGAAGGGTTCTTTGGGGCTCTTGAAGATACGGAACCGGGAACGGTATCCCGCATTCTTCACAACACGGAGCGATTAACCGAAGACTTGGCGGACTTCCTGGCCGCCACCAGGGGTGACTTGCGTGAAGTTGTGGGTAACTTCAACGTGGCCATGGAAGATTTGCACGAAGTCTTAGATGGGCGCGGTGAGGAGTTCGGCACCACGCTAGAGAGTGCCAACCGAGCGATGGCCCGTCTCGATACGACGCTCGCTCAGATGGAAGTGACCATGCAGCGAACCGATGCCATTCTGGCCCGGGTCGAAAACGGGGAAGGCACTTTGGGACGCCTCTCTCAAGACGAAGAGCTTTACAATGAGCTTCGGGGCACCATGACCGATGCTCGAGCCTTGCTTGAAGATCTCAAGGCCGATCCCAAAAAGTACTTCAAGTTCAGCATTTTCTAGGCCCCGCCCTGTTCGATCTCCCTGCTTTCTCCTAAACTCCTAGCCAGCCCGTCCCCCTGGGAGAATGACATGAAAAAGAAATCCCTGTTTGTATGCACCGCATGCGAACACAGCCAGCCAAAATGGACGGGCCAATGCTCCGACTGTGGCGCTTGGAACACCCTAGAAGAACGGGTGCAAACCAAGCACGCGCGGCATCCTGCAGCTACCGAGGGAACCGCGGTGGCGGCTCAAGCTCTAAGCGAAATCAACATCCAAAACCAGCCTCGTTACAAGACACGCCTCGGTGAGTTTGATCGTGTCCTGGGGGGAGGTCTCGTTCCCGGCAGTTTGGTTCTGCTTGCGGGCGATCCTGGAGTGGGGAAGTCCACGCTCCTGCTGCAGGTGGCTTCGGCCTATGCGGAAGCCGGCTTGGGTGTGCTCTATTTAAGTGCCGAAGAATCGGCAAGCCAAATCCGTCGTCGCAGCCATCGCCTTAAAGGGATCAACGAGGCGGTCCGCGTTTTGTCGAGCACGAGCCTCGAATCGGTGGCGCCTATTCTTCGCGACAAACAAACCGACGTGCTCATCGTCGACTCGGTGCAGACGCTTCACCAAGATAGTCCCCAAGCCCCGGGAAGTGTGGCTCAAGTTCGAGACAACACCTTGTTCTTTCTTGAGCTGGCAAAGCAAACCAAAATCCCGGTCATTCTGGTGGGGCATGTCACCAAGGAGGGCAGCTTAGCCGGCCCTCGTGTCATGGAGCATTTGGTCGACTGCGTGTTGTACTTGGAAGGCGACCACTACCATCAGTATCGCCTCTTGCGCGCGGCTAAGAACCGGTTCGGTGCCACTCAAGAAGTGGGCGTGTTCGAAATGGGAGCCGGTGGCCTCATCGAAGTCATCAATCCCTCCGAATCCATGCTTGCCCAAAACCCGGGTCAGAACCCCGGGTCTGCTGTCCTTGTCACCATGGAGGGCACGCGCCCTCTGCTGCTTGAGGTTCAAGCTCTCATTTCCGGGAGTGGTTACAACAACCCTCGCCGAGTGACCACCGGGTACGATTCCCGACGCCTCGCCGTGATTCTGGCCGTTCTCGAGCGCCATGGTGGTCTCGACTTTTCCACCACCGATGTTTTTGTGAATATTGCGGGGGGGTTCAAGGTGCTTGAGCCCGCGGCCAGCCTTGCCGTGGCCATGTCCCTGGCCTCGTCTTTTCATAATGCACCGCTTCCAGAATCGACTATCATTCTGGGAGAGGTCGGCCTTGGGGGAGAAATACGGGCCGTGAGTCAAACACGACGGCGACTCCAAGAAGCCGCCAAGCTCGGTTACAAATCGGCTATGGTGCCCAAAAGCGCAAAGCCCGAGGGCCAGGGTCTCGATTTGGAGCTCCAACCGGTCGACCACATTAAACGTGCGCTCGAAGTCGCCTTCGGTCGGAAATCAGACCGTAAGGCAAAGCCGCTCTCTGCGAGTATGGGACGTGAATTGAATGGTTGATGTTGGTCTTATTCTGGTCGCTGCCGGTAAAGGAGAACGACTCGGGTTTCCTGCCGAAAAGGCATTAGTCCCGCTGTTGGGTCATCCTATTCTGTCGTGGGCTCTTTTAGCCTTCGAGGACTTTCACCAAATTGTCGAACGCATCGTGGTGGTACCGCCCGGAAGAGAAAGCGAGTTTCAGGACAAGGTCATCGCACCCATGAACCTGAAACGGGAAGTCACGGTCATTGCCAGTGGAGCCCGTCGACAAGACTCCGTGGCCAACGGGATTGCCGCCATGAGCGATCGCCCTCATTGGGTCATGGTGCACGACGCGGCGCGCCCCTTGGTGTCGCATCGGCTGATCACTGCCATTCTCGAGACGATCGACAATGGAGAATCGGTGATCCCTGCGTTACCTATGCGCGACAGCATCGCTCGCGTCGGCTACGACAGTTGGATCAAAAGCTACGAAGACCGCAGCAAACTCCTAGCGGTTCAGACACCGCAAGCGTTTCACCGCCCGGTCCTTGAATACGCGCATACCCACGCGCGCGAAAACAAGGAGGCCGGAACCGATGAGGCTTCGCTTGTGCTTCGCGTTAACCATCCGGTGGCGTGGATCGAGGGCGAGGCCGACAACATCAAGATTACTTACCCGGCCGACGTCACCCTAGCCGAGGCCATTTTGCGCACCCGCGGGTTCAGTGCCGACCATCCCAATGAGTAAGATTCGGTTCGGTCATGGCACCGACGTGCATCGGTTGGTTCCTGAGCGCGCGCTCGTTTTAGGTGGGGTTACCATTCCCTCCGAACTCGGACTCCTAGGCCACAGCGATGCCGATGTGCTGACCCATGCCATCATGGATGCGATGTTGGGGGCCATGGCCCTGGGCGATATCGGAAAGCACTTCCCTCCCAGCGAGGATCGTTACAGAGACGCTTCCAGCCTTGAGCTCCTGGGAGTCGTCCGAGATCTTCTTGCCGAAAAGAGGGCCACGGTTATTCAGATTGATAGCACCCTGCACTTAGAAGCTCCCAAAGTTGCCCCCTACGTCGAGAGCATGCGCAGGAACTTGGCGGAGGCTCTGGGGCTTCCGGTCGATGCCGTCTCGGTGAAGG